>DAPQ01000075.1 GCA_002502175.1 Euryarchaeota archaeon UBA19
CAAGTCAAGCCAGCTTTTCCCCTTACGGTTAACGGTGGAGACTGAACCACCTAAGCTGACCTTTGGGCACGCTTGTTATGTTTTCGAGCGCGTGGCGCCCCACCCAAACTGCCCACCAAGCGGTGTTCTCATGAAGAGTGAGTACAGTTACACTCCAAGGACGGTGTCTCTATGTTTGATTACTCACGGGACTGGCGTCCCGTGGATTAACATCTCCCGTCTACTCAGCACATGAAGTGCGACTGTACAACGCCAGGCTGCAGTAAAGCTCTATGGGGTCTTCGCTTGCAGGTTGAAGGTACTGGACTGTGCGCCAGTAATGTCAATTTCGCCGGACGTACCGCGGAGACAGTAGGACTCTCGTTAGGCCATTCATGCAAGTCGCCAATTAAGCGACAAGGTATTACGCTACCTTAAGAGGGTCATAGTTACCCCCGCTGTTTACCGGTCCTTCGTTAGGTTGAAACCCAATTTCAGATACCGGCACTGAGCAGGATTCACCGACTATACACATCCTTTCGAACTAGCAGTCGGCTATGTTTTTATTAAACAGTCGGAGTCCTCTAGTCACTGCGACCAGCTCTCCTCAGAGCTGGCACCCCTTCTCCCGAAGTTACGGGGCGATTTTGCCGAGTTCCTTCGCGGTACTTTGCCCGTCACACCTTAGGCTACTCACCTTGGGTACCTGTGTCAGTTCTCGGTACGGTCATCTCTGCGGCTTTTCACGGGACCAGGGCATAATCCGTCTTTCGCTCACGTCTTCTCGATCTTCTCACCATGACGGTTCTCCGATCGATTATAGAACGCTTCGACACTCCATGACAGAAGTGCACGAACTAGCCCTAGCCGTCACCATAAATTGCAGAGAGGCTTACGAATATTAACGCAATTCCCTTTCGATCAAGTCGGTTAAGATTGACCTTAGGACCGGCTAACCCTCGGCTGAAAAACATTGCCGAGGAACCCTTACCCCTTCGGTGGTATGGATTCTCACCATACTATGCTGCTACTCTTCCCTAGATTCTCATATGTACACGGTCCACGAGACCTTACGACCTCGCTTCTACCCGAGCACATCGCCGCGCTACCTCATCTTCTTTCGAAGGATCAGTGTATCGGTGACCAGTTTGAGCCCCGTCCATTTTCCGGGCCCGCAAGCTTGACCAGTGATCTGTTACGAACTCTTTCAAGGATGGCTGCTTCTAAGCCCACCTTCTGGTTGTCTTCGACCACGGACGCCGTTTCTGATTAACACTTAACTGGTACTTTGGGACCTTAACACTGAGCTGGTTTATTCACCTTTCGTCACGGTAGCTTACCCACCGTGGCTCACTCCCCGCTTCTACGGCGATAACAACTTCGGAGTTTGACAGCGTACCGAGGGATTGCTCCCCCTAAATACCCAATCAGTGCTCTACATCATTATCTACCTCAACGGAGATCTACCTGCGAGTAGTCTCGCGCGGAACCTGCTATTGCCCATCTCGATTGGACTTTCACCCCTATACCCAGCTCGTCCGAGCGATTTGCAGATCAGCAACGGTTCGATCCTCCACCCAGCTTTCACCGGGCTTCAATCTGGCCAGGAATAGATCGACGGGCTTCAGGTCTCCCACCATTGACTTCGGACGAGCACATCCCGTCCCTGACCGCATAAGCGGCTGCGGACTTGTCGGTTTCCCTACGGCTTCGCAGATCAACTGCTTAACCTCGCCAATGATCAGAACTCCCAGGGGCATTTTTCGAAACGCACGAATAGACGCTGCTCATATCTTCGCTTTCACGCATATTCAGCCTGTTCCCGACTGGTTTCAGGTTCTTTTCACATCCCGCCAAGGATACTTTTCAGCTTTCGATCACTCTACTTGTCAACTATCGGTCTAGAGTAGTATTTAGGATTGGAGGTTTCTGCCCCCCATATTCACGAGCGATATCCAACGCACGCTACTCAGGAATCTGTCACAAAGCCATATCATTTGCATGTACGGGGCTTTCACCCTCTATGGCACGCCATTCCAGGCGATTTCCACTTCCATGATTTAGGCTGAGACAGTCCATACCCCACATCTCTCCAAGGTTTCCCAAGGAGATTCGGTTTGTCCGATTCCGTTTTCATTCGCCACTACTTACGGAATCTCGTTTGATTTCTTTTCCTCCCCCTACTGAGATGCTTCAGTTCGGGGGGTTCCCTTTCCTGTTGAGGAATGGCGCATAGCGCCAGGAGGTCCCATTCGGCAATTCGCGGATCCAAGAGATTCATGCCTCTCCCCGCGACTTTTCGCAGCTTGTCACGACCTTCTTCGGCTCTCTAGCCGAGCCATCCCCCAGTCGGGTTGTAGCATTTTTGATTTCTACATACCCACTATAACACATTTATTTTGTGAGGACTGAACACTTGTTCAGTCGTCTCCTCTGGTGTCCAGGCATATCGATTCTATCTGGTCTCTCAGAACACTCCGTCTCCCCGCAGGGCGGAGCGTTCTCGACCACTTCCCCCTGTATGTGCCCATACAAGGGTGCACCAAAAGCAGGCGTGCGACCTACCTTCCGTATATGAACGATGCGGGTCATCCCGATGGGGGTCAGAACGCGTTATAGAGAGCCGAAAAGACTCACTTCTCAGGGTCATCAAAAATATGTTCGATTCCATAGGGTAGATTTACACCTGAATTTATTGAAGAATTAGTGGCTTTTTCGGCTGAATTTTGCTCATTTTTTGGCAGTTCGCCATCTATTCCAATTTGTTTAGTATCTTGCTCAGAGTTGGTTTCCGTAGTTTGAGATTCGGAATTATCGTAATACGGAATATGTTCTAATCCAAAAGGAAGTATACTATTTTCTTGCTCAGGCGGCCTAGCCGGAGGTATTTCAGCGCCTTGAGAAGGCAGATGTTCGATTCCAAATGGCAAATCTGGTTGTTGCATATTCGAATCCCCACCAAGGCCAAACGGTAAGTCTACAGAACCTTCAGAACCCTGAGGATTGGGGAATTGAACCTCTACCATTTCCTCACTACCACAAAGGCTGCAAACTCCCGATTCATTCAGAACCATATGGCAGACCGAGCAGGTTTGCATAAATCGATGTAGAGGATAATGAGGTTTGATAGTATCGTATTGATTGATCAATAATCATTCCAATTCAAAGTCAGGCGGACTACTTGGAGCCGGACCATATATCATCGGAGTTAAAGAAACTGAGACCAACATCATTCCTGCTATAATCGCCATAGGAATTACATCATTGGACCATTCTATTGCGTACCTAACTACACAATAAGCAGTGGCTAATGTTACAGTTAGTATCATGATTGGGAATCCAGTCTTGAAGAATCGATTGAAGGAAATGTCGTAACCTGCTTCTTCCGCCAAACCTGCTGCTACAACATTCGCTGAAGCTCCGATTATTGTTCCATTACCACCTAGACAGGCGCCAAGCGCTAAGGCCCAAGCAAGTGGACCTAGAGCCAACCCTAGTTCTGGATTGGAGGCTAATTCAATTACTACAGGGACCATAGTTGCTGTGTAAGGGATATTGTCGATAAATGCAGAGGCAATTGCAGAGACCCAAAGCAATAGCAGTACTGCTACCATCAATCGATTACTCTCATCGGCCTGTTTGATTGTATCAGATATACCATCAGCAATGGCGTCGATTAAACCCATGAATTCGAGTCCGTGTATCATTATGAATAGGCCTGCGAAAAAGATGATTGTAGTCCATTCAACGGCATCAAATTGCTCCTCTACGTGATGTGGAGATGTAACTAAGAGCATTAGTACAGCACCACCTAGAGCAATTGTAGCTACAGTGAAAATTGGGTGATGAAAACTGGAGTGTGCGAAGAATGCGAAGATGACCAAGGCTAGAATAGCACCTGATTTCTTCAGCAAATCTTTATCCTTTATTCCATATCTAATTTTCAGCAGTTCCACATTACGATGTCGTTCCCCAGATAGACCTTCCATTTCCAACTTCTTCAACAGCCAAAATGAAGGCGCCATACAGATTACTACAGCCGGGCCTACATGAATAATGAAATCGATGAAAGTTATGCCTTGATCTGCTAACATTTCGTTCGAGGAAAGGGCTTGCGGTGAAAGTTGGGCGCCAATAATAATGTTTGGAGGGTCGCCGATTTGAGTCGCAGCGCCGCCAATATTTGAGAACATTACTTCTGCTATAATTAGAGGAATTGGTTCAATACCCAACACACGTGCTATTTGTATGGTAACTGGGACAATCAAGAGTATCGTAGTTACGTTATCTAAGAAGGCTGAGAATACCGCAGTGATAGTACAAAGAATAATTGAAAGTCGCCAAATTGAACCGCCACTCATGGCGTATGCTTGTACAGCAGCCCATTCGAAAACACCAGTTTTCCCAAGAATATCAACTATGACCATCATACCGATTAACAATCCAATTGTCTCCTCATCAATCCAGGTCACAATTGTGCCTAAATCTGGGCCTGGTCCTATCGCATGAAGGGTAATTACTACTATTACCGCTCCAATCGCTGCAGCCAACGATCTGTGAACTAATTCGAAAATAATCAAAGCATAGACACCTAGTAAAATTGCAAAGGCTGCTGGAATAGCCCAACTAGGCATTTCTGGCGCTACCCATTGGTCACTACCAGTAGATGCGCCCAATACACTAGGAATGAGGAAAGTTGTCAATAAAGTCGGGAGAATCAGCCTTTGAAAGATACCCGTTCCATTCAATGCCTTGCTCATAGTTGAACCCGATGTTGATTAGCATATAGATGATACTAACTTCAGGGCTTCCAAAATACTGCTACATTGCCTCTGTGAAAAACTAGAGTTGAGTCAGTTCGTTGCGCTAGTTC
Organism: Euryarchaeota archaeon UBA19; assembly: GCA_002502175.1. Classification (GTDB taxonomy): domain Archaea; phylum Thermoplasmatota; class Poseidoniia; order Poseidoniales; family Thalassarchaeaceae; genus MGIIb-O1. The sequence goes on from DAPQ01000075.1 coordinate 4,853, forward strand.
AGAGAATAGATTGGTTCTATCGGTTGAATCTTCTACAATTCCTTTGTTTGCTTTTATCTTGACCAATTTTCGTGTGTTCAACTGGTCAATGAGTTCTTCGACAATAGCATTGGTAAGCCCATTCCTGCCAATCCTTACAGAAACTACGAGATCTCTATCATTGGCCATCCGTTTTATGTGATTGGGTACAGACGTCATAACTATTCCACCTTGCTGATTTTATTGCGATGTACTCTCCCACAATCTAAGCAGGTTATCCTTCGAATCCCATCTTGAATTCTGACCCTAGCATTTTCTCCGGGCCTAAGCACAGTATTGCACGCTCTGCAAATTAAATCTCGAATGTGGCTTTCTGCCCTTACACCATGCCGCTTGGACACCCTGAGCAAATCTCTAGCCGCCAAGTCGGAAATTTCCTTGTCCGATTGCATAATTAATTCGGACAGGTGCTCGATGGATTCTTCGGCTTTCTTCTTCCTATTTTTGGAGTCTCGGCCTCTTCTACGACCTGACATAAACCACACCTCATAAAATTCTAGAAACTGCCGCTTCTACTGAATCTCCAACCTGGTTAATTGAGGCATTCCCATCTATTCTGATTAGTAATCCTCGCTCTGAGTACCAATCAGCAAGAGGAGCGGTCTGCGCATGGTAGGCCTCCAATCTAGACCTGACGGTTTCTTCGGTATCATCTGGCCTTTGGATTAACCGATCCGATATCTCAGCAGGAGCGGGTTTGAATGTGACGTGATATATATCTCCAGTTTCTGGATCCATTCTTCTTCCAACTATTCTTTCTACGATTGCATCATCTGGAACTTCTATCGAAATTACAGAAGATACTGTGGCTATCTTATCGAGGGATTCCGCTTGGGGAATTGTCCGAGGGAAACCATCGAAAAGCACTCCTTGGTTAGCATCATCTTCCTGCAAACGCTCCTGAATTAAACCAATAATTACCTCATCGGGAACCAATAATCCTGCGTCCATAAATTCCTTAGCGGCCATTCCCATTGGAGTCCCTAACTTTACAGCTGCACGCAACATATCACCTGTGGAGACTTGTGGCTTACCAGTAAGTTCCACTATCCTTCCCGCTTGTGTTCCCTTTCCAGCACCAGGTGGCCCAAAGAGTACTATTGACCCTGTCATCGGCTTCCCCAGCCGCTTCGTGGTCTTAAGTCAGTGCCTGAGTGCAATCAGGTATTCTGCTCATACCAGAGGTGGCCGTATGCAACCCATTGGTCCATCGTCCATCCTTCAGGTAATCCACCCGGAGGCAGGGGCATTGCACCAGGAGGCACAGGCACTGGAGGAGGAAGGGATGGAGCAGAGGAGGAAATAACATCTGAGATTTCATCGTCACTAACGGACTTACTCAACACCTCCCCTGCTGATCCGGTTTCAAGAGCCATGGCCCTTCTTTCGGTTTTGGAACCGGAATGAAGAGCCGAACCCGACGGAATTAATTCCTCATCAGGGCTCAAGTTATTTTCAGATTCTTTTCTCATTCGAAGTAGTACAACTCCTAAACCGGATAGAACCACCAAGAAAACTATTGCAAGAGTCCACTTAGGCAAACCTAGCGATACCATCAAGCAACCAATACCACTACAAGAGTCATCTCTAGATCGTGATACTTCCAGAAGAATCTCATTATTGGTAATCGTAGAATCGCCTCCGCTATCTGTAGAGTTTGCCCAGAATACAAAACTCGCCAAGCCGGGTGATGCAGATTTACGAGGAGATGCTTCAACAGTAATTTCGACGGATTCTCCAACTGGAATAGAATCCACTGTTGTTGGATTGATTTCAATATTCCAATTTGATAATTCACTTACCTGAAAACTAAACCCTGAAGGTTGGTTTCCCAGATTGGTAACAGAGATTATGAACGCCCCAGAAGAACCTGATTTGATTTCATTAAGCGTCATTGAATCAGATGATAGTTCTACATAAATTGATGGCATTATCTCAACATTCAATTGGAAAGTATGAGTTACAGTTTCCATTCCTGGAGTTGTCGCTTCAACAATAACTGGGACGGTTATGTCCATCATACCAACTGGTAAGTTACCAGGTACATCCAAACCTACGGTCACAAGAGCCTCACGGTTCATATCTAGTGTTGATGGAATAAGTGATTGGAAACCACCAACCCAATCTTCGGGAAGAGTTCCAATGCTCCAAGTCAGAGATAACGGAACGTTTCCTGCATTTCTGATCCAAACCTCTGTAGTTCCTGTTTGGCCCAATGATAGGGAAATGGTAGAATCCTCGGATGCATCAAGGGCTGCGATTTCCTGAACGATGAATCGGGTTGCATTTACTACCATCTCTCCTCCTTGTAGAGTTGTTCGAAGTGTCAATGTATTCCTAGTATTCATCTCTGCATTTTCTGGCACCATCATCTGAACAATAACCGTTGCTGACTCACCTGCTTCAATCGAGAATTGCAATTGTTCTGATGTTTGCTGTTGGCCATATACTAACTGAGTCGCCCATGTATTCAATGAGGAACTAACAGTCATTGTGAAATCCATTCTAATATTTCCATCATTAGATACAATTACAGTAGTTTCAGACATATCTCCATTTAGGACTGCTCTATCTTCTGCAAGTGCTAACGCTCCCAATAATTTCCCATCTTCATCTTCTAAGTCTACTTTGTAATCATAACTCTCGAAGACAGTGACAGTGGCAACATCTGTCTTCGTTACCGAGGAATCTTGTACGGATGTGGTAACACAAGTAATGTCCTCAGTAACTCCAGCTGCTGGTTCGCCTCCATCTGTGGCTGGAATTCTAACGTGTATAGGAAGCGGAAGGAATTGCAATCGACTAAGTGGGTCCAATACCACTGATGAAGAACCACTGTTTGCGATATTGACAATCCATTGGTTAGGGCTATCACAACTTACTGAATATTGTGTGTCTCCATTACCTGTATTCCTTATTGAAAGTGAATATGCGGCAGTTTGTCCTGGCTTAGCACCAAGGTCATTTCCTGTCCCCGCCTGTATTGTGAATAGACCTTCTACCCTCTCAACAACAGAAGTAATTCGGATGGTGTGAGAAATAGTTGGTGCGTCCTTATCGAATAAATTCAAGTCATTAACAAAATTTCCAGGAAGAGCATACCTAGGACCTGCGGGATTTTCTAAATCCGCATCGACATCTTCCAACGTTAGTGTAACAACTTTCGAATCTCCGACATCACCGGACGCTGCAAGGTCCCAAGGGCCAGTTTCATTGAGTAATTTCCACCATTCATCAATTGGGGATTGTAAAATTCCTTGATCGTCAACCCTTTGCACAGGAGTTACCGAAAGCCCGACAGAAATAGCAGAAGTACCTTCATTTTGTAGTAAGAATTCATAGGTAAGCAAACTACCTGTACTAGGGTCTAGTGTTTTGGTTAATGCCTGTTCGAGGTCGGACTGAGTTACAGGAACGGAACCATCTTCCATTAGTGGAGTTATTCTGACTCCGATTTGGGAGATTTCAACAGTTAATTGGTAGTTATTATTGTTTACCCCATTGTTTTCATCGTTCAATTCAACTACCGTATCTTCAGTATCGATCCTCAATTCCAGTAGATGGTCACCTGTCGTTTGGAATACGTGAGGGAAGGATAGTGAAGTTGTTACTCCAGCGCCCAAAGAAGTCTTTTCCAAGGTGTAGAGTATTGTCCCCTCTGTTAGGTCCTCAATCTCGATAGTGTAAGCACCGCTGGGTTGAGTGGCTTGGTTCCGCCAGGAGGCCTCAATTAGGATGGTATCTCCTTGTAATGGAGCCAAGATCGAAGTACTCAAAGAACCTTCAAACACGGTTAGGTCTGCGACTAATTGCTCCTGTAATATTCCTGTAGAGACCAATGCGAAACTTTGGGTCATTCCACCTGCATGCCCTACAGAAATACTCCAAATACCGCCATTTCCGGCTGGAATCTTAATCCTTTCAACATTATTCAGTCGGTCTGCTATTCCTCCAGTTGTCGAGAAACCATTTGAAAATACATTTCCATGGTATACAGTTCCATCTGGAGAGGTTGCAGTTAAATCTAGGTCGTTGACTAATTTTGCAGCACTTTGATTTGCGATTACTGATGCTTCTCTGTCTACCCAAGCTAGGGTTACATCGAAATCAGTTGAAGAGTCAACAACAAAGGTGTAAACGAAACTATGTCCAGGATCGAGTTCCCGACTGTCATCGAATAATAAATCCAAATCTGTTCCATCCTGATTTGGAGTGATTGAATTTGCAACGTCAATTTGACCCCAGCCTTCCGAGGGGTTTGGTATATTTGCAGCGCCAATATCCTCGGCCCCGTTAATCAATAATGCCTTGACTAAATCCGAACGCGGCTCAGTAATTCCAACGTCAGTTCTTAGGTATTGGCGGACCATTGTTGCACCACCTGCTGCGACAGCGGTAGCCATTGAGGAACCATTCAAGGCCATATAGAGAGGAGTTGTGCCATCGGAATGTGTCGTAGAACTACATGACTCGCCTTGGGCACTACTCGCTTCCTCCGCCCTAGCAGAACATAACATAACTCCTGGTGCCACCATATCTGGTTTGATTCGACCATCTAGCGTTGACCCTTTTGAAGAAAAATCAGGCACACTTCCTTCGGGGTCAGACCCCATTGAACCTGTTGTTGAAGCACCGATGGTGAGGACGTTTTTGGCGGAACCAGGGGGAGTCACCGTGTTCGCGCCGTCTTCACCAAGGTCTCCGGAAGAAAAGAGAACCAAGAAACGTGGGTTATCGACAATGAAAGCATCTGCGGAACGAGAATCAGTACTATATTCCCCGACTAAGTTCTCGTTACCCCATGAATTGGTTTGAATCCTTGCAGAATTCTGCCAAGCATGTGAGAACATGTCGTATAGTGAACCCCATCTCGCTAGGATTCCTGAAGAGTCAACTTCGAGCTGGTAGAAATGGAATGTGGCTGCTGGCACCATTCCTAACGCAGAAACGTCACCAGAACCATCGCCGAGGAGTGTGGCGGCGACGTGAGTACCGTGTCCTGAATTACTGTCTAATGCAGAATTATCGGGTCCAAATTGATTGTATACCGCTCTAACTCTCCCGTCGAAATCACCATGATCTGCATCTAATCCTGTATCTGAAATTGCAATAACCTCGCCACTTCCGTTTAGAGTATTGGCCGAGTCAACTAGAGCCTGGTTGATTCCTGCAATGTCACTTGCAACGGAATTATGGATTGTTAATTTTGAAGCTTGATCGATATGTAAAATTCTGCCATCCATGGCGAGAACTGGAATCCAAATTGCATTAACTGACTTTGGTTGACATAGATGAGCGTCACAAATATCTCTTGGCCCTACCGATTCAGATACAGATTCAAGATCGGATTGTAGTTGCTTGAGTTGTAGGTCCGTTAAATCAGGCGCTGGAGTGATGTCAAGATCTACAGTGATTGCATCCCTGCCAGCAATTGAAGCAACCTGAGAACTGACCCTCCATGAAATTGGCAACTCCCCTGCCCATCTAACCCCATCCATAGAACTCAATTCAACAAGAGTTTTTGCTGAATTGAATTGGATTGGAATTTTGATAATGAAAGTATCATCAGGAATTGTTTCAATTACCACCATGCCTTTGTCCTGTAAGTTTTGGTGAAGTGATGTCAAGTCGGCTGAATTTGATTGTACAAGAGCGAAACGCGTCCTATCAAGTGCGTGTAAATCAACGATGTTTTCCGGGCCGAGTGGTATAGGATGTTGAATGGGGTCAAAACTACCGTATGGAGAGTGAATAAATCCAGAACTTTGCTTTATTTGATGAGTGCTAGAAGAGGCGCTTGAAAAGGGCTGAAATTTAGGTTCTGTCTCTTCCATTTCGTCATATTCAGAGCCAATTTGAAAGTTTAAATTAGAAGCAGATGTGACTCCTATGGACCATCCACTCAATAGGAGCATGAACAGGGTAATTAGTACAAGCCGGCGGTCAGTCACGAGTCAATCGGAGAATTGAGGGGCTTTTGACCGTTCATGTTTATTGACCAATGGTCAAGTCAAATAAAGACGGCCCCGAATCCGTTCAAAGATTGTAATATGAATCGATTGCAGCATCGGTTTTAGCAACCGAAATTTTCCAATCAGATTCAGTTCCCATGAGTGCGCGAATGCAATCGATATTCTCCGGGATAACATCACTTTCCTGATGGATGGCTTGGAAATAATACAGGCGATTTCCTACCAATTTAACACCATCTTCCCAAACAAAGATTTCGTGTAAATCCCCCCATTTTCTGCCGATGTCGCGAGCCATTTCCATCACCTCGGCGGTTGTGGTGATCCTATTCTCTTCTCCATGCATGACGATTACTCGGGGTTGTTCTTTCCACAATTCTATAATTGACTCAGTAGTCAGGCCATGTCCTTCTGGTAAATCCGCTATAATTGAATGAACATGCATTATTGTGGTAGGGACTGCAACGGCTAGTGAGTTGATTTCAATTTCTGGCTTTACAGTCATTACATCAGGACCATGGTGGCTTGGTACTTTTAGGACCGGCTTGATGGCGTTGATTGGACCCTTCTTTGAATCACCAGGATCAGCAGCGCGTCGGACCATTGTGCATTCTACCTTTAAGGAGCCACAGTGCTCGTAAAGAGGCACCAAGGTTCGTGAAAGGCCTGTGGTATTGCAAGATACCACTCTTGTTCCTTCAGCATTCAAATTTGCTCCATGATTTGCACATGAAGTGTATGAGAGGCCGGTAAGGTCGTGCTTTTCTCCGCCTTGAAAAATATGTTTGACTCCAGCGGCTTTGTATTTTGCAAGATTACCTGCACCCATCTTTCCAGGGGCGCAGTCGATTACTACATCCGCTACCGATAAAAGATCTGAAAGACCTCCTTTACACTCATAGCCCTGTTCGGCAAATGCTGCAATTCTTTCGGCATCATCGAATGTACAGTAAAGTGGAAAGCCCTTTTTCACGGCTAAATCGCAGCCGAAGGAAGGGCCTGTTTTGGTAACCCCAATTATTTCCATGTCGTCCTGTGCATCTACAGCATCCGCGACTCTTTTTCCGATAGTTCCAAATCCGTTAATTGCGACTTTGATTGACCCCATGGTGTAGCCCCATGCGCCCTTTGGGCGGATTGATGCCGTAATCGAACCTCTATCAATGATGCTCTCCAAAGACGCTGCGGAAAATAAACAGAAATATCGTAATCTTCACTATCTACTTACCCGTCATAATGAAGACGGTATCCACTCCGTAGATGGCTGGAGATAACATGCGCGACATCACCGCGAAGAGTGTCAAACTCAACAGAGACCTCGATAAGATGTTGCAACAAGCACTCGAAAGAGACTTGCTAGTGCGCATCGGATGGGGCAAGCAAGGAGACGAGAAACCCAAGAATGGAGAGATTGGTGTTATCACCCATCTTCCTGAAAAATCACGAGTATTACTTTTGGGTGATTTGGGAGAATGTGCAGGTGCAATGAATGATGGCGGGACCTTCACTCTTCAGGGGGGTTGTGGTTCAATGTTGGGCGCCTTCCAAAAATCAGGTAGGATCACTATCGAAAAAGATGCAGGAGACCGGGTGGGCCAGAAAATGGCTGGTGGAGAGATTATCGTCCAAGGCTCGGCAGGTAATGAAACCGGAGCAGAGATGAATGATGGATTCGTCATTGTCAGAGGCCATGCTGGATCTGCAACTGGTGCCGCCATGAGTGGTGGTACTGTGGTCATCCTTGGAAATACCGGTAGCGACCCGGGGAGAGGAATGGTTGGCGGCCGTGTGATTATTTCTGGTTCCTGTCCACCACCGGGAGAAGGCGCTACAATGAGGTCGATTGATTCCAGTGAAGTGGATGAATTGGCGGAACATCTTGAACCACTTGGACTGTACATTGATTCAGACGCTTTGGTAATTGTACCAAGCGAAGATGGACCTCCGCAACCCGAGTTACCCGAGATATCCGTTACCGAGGGCTTCGAAGGCATCACCCTAGTGCCATCTGCAAGGGATAGATTACCCACCCATACCCAAGTAGACACTAGCTCACCAATACACCCTGCTGGTCAAGATGAAAATGCTCTGACGACTCCTCTTCCTTGGATAATTAGCACGGAAAACATGACTGGGAAGGTTGGCAGATATTCCACAAATCAACCAGGTTTGGTGACTTCAGAACCTAGGCCAAATGACCTAATTTTAGTCACCGAAGAAAATCTCTTAGACGTTGTAGGTATAATCAATCAATGTTCTGGTATGGTTCTAGATCTAACTAAGATGCCGGCCATTAACGATGCAGAAATCGAAGCATTATTGGTTTCACTTTACAGTAGGATGGCAGACAATTCCCTAGTTTTCCTAAAGGACAGCATATCAAGGGTAGAGCACCTATTCCGCTTAGTTGTAGATCTAGACCTCGATGGCGCAATAGTTGATGTTGCTTCAGCCGGAGGCTCAAGAGCCGCAGCGGCATTACCCAGAATTGGACTAGTCGCTCAAGCAATGAATTTACCAAATCAAGGAAGGAGAATATTACTCCAGATGCACGAGGCCCCTTCTGCGGAAGATCTACTCATCACTATTGGGGCAGGATGTTCTGCAGTTGTAGCGCCTGCTCCTAATGATGATGTTGAAGCGGCGCTAAATTGGATTGATGGAACATTAAGAGGTTGGATGTTAGAATTGGGACTAAATAATCTAAACGAATTAACAAGACGTAATTTACGAGCCCTCGATCATGATACTGCAGCAATATCTGGTCTTCGATTAATAGGATATGACAGGCCGCTTCCGATGTGGTTGAGAAACTGAGGTGTTAATCTGCCAACTATCACCTTGAGTCATTCTTTACTTCGCTCCATTCAAGAAAAAAATGGTGCGACTTATGATTCCGAAGATTGGATGGAAAGGCTATCTCAAATCGGATGCGTGGTCGAAGGTAGCTGCGATGAATCAATTGAAATTGAGGTTTTTCCAGACCGACCGGACCTTCTGAGCCATGAAACCATGGCAAGAGCAGCTAGGGCTTTTCTGGACGGAGATAGTCAAAAACCTACAATTGAAACTAAAGATAGTGGTATCGCTTTGGAGGTTGATTCCAGTCTTGAATCAGTTCGACCAATCATCATGGGTGCGATTGTAAGAGGAGTAAATAACGGAGATACTGATGAGGAAAAAGACCAATTCATTCAATCCTTAATGGACCATCAAGAAAAATTACACCTCAGCCTCGGTCGAAAAAGGCGATTTTCATCTATAGGAGTCCATGATCTGTCGACTTTAAGCCCACCTTTCAGAGTGATTACTGTACCAGGAACACACTCTTTTATCCCCTTGGCTATGGATAAAAAAATGTCAATCGATGAGATACTTAGCGAACACCCGAAGGGTGTAGAGTACGCTCATTTAATGGAAAATATGGATGTATATCCTGTAATATTAGATTCGAATGATGACATACTATCGTTTCCACCGATAATTAATGGAGAACACACCACAGTTAGCGAATCTACAAGAGATTTCTTCATTGATGTAACAGGCTGGGACGAAAGAGCCGTAGAAGCTTGTTTATTGCTCGTTTGTCTTGCTTTATCGGAACGCGGCGGAACAATAGAACAAGTGAAGGTCACTGGTTACGATGGACTGGTTAGAATGACACCAAATATGCAGTCTAAGGAACATAGAGTGTCTGATCGATTGATTGAAAGAATACTCGGCCTGACTCTTGGCAGTGAAGAAATTGCCTCGTCAATACAAAGGATGGGAGGAAATTTAGTAGCCTCACGCGCGGTTACGGATGGAGTAAACAAAGCAGAGCGTTGGGCGGACCTCGAAGTAGGTGAAAGAGAGCATGTAATCGCCATGCCTAGATGGCGATCCGACATAATGCATCCCGTGGATATTGTTGAAGATATTGCAATCGGTTATGGATACGAGAATATGCCCAACATCTTATCATCCGTTCATCTGGATGCTATCCCTTTACCTTCTGCACATTTACACAGAAGAGTTCGAGAAAGTTTACGCTCTTTGAATCTTCAAGAAACTCAAAGTCTTACATTATCAAACGAAAGAGTTCAATTTGAAAATACACGATGGGCGAGTTTGGCAACTGCTACTGAATTAGCAAACCCAATTACCATTGACCACACAATGATGAGGCAGAGGATCCTTCCGAGTTTATTGCAGCTACTGGCAGCAAATCGTCATCATGAATTACCACAACGAGTTTACGAAATTGGAACGGTTGTATTGGACTCTCATAATGCTACAAGGGCTGCATGGGCTTGTGCTGAAGTTGGAGGAGGTTTCTCCGCAGCGAAAGGATTCGCACAAGCCCTCCTCAGAGATATTGGAGCAAATCTTGAGGACATAGTTTGGGAATCAACCGAGTTGGACGAGGGACCTTGGTTATCTGGAAGGGGCGCTAAGGTCTTTGTATCTGGAGAAGAAATCGGACAAATTGGAGAAATAGACCCTGCTGTTGCTTCTGAATTTGGTCTTCGGGTTCCAATTCAAGCTGGAGATTTCGACATCGATGCCATAGGCCGCCTTATCCCAGACCCGGTACTCTGAGTCTTCAAAATCAATCATCGCCTAGTAGCGCCATTGCATCGAGAAAAGATTTGTCTTTCAGGTGACTTTTATCCTCGATTAAATCCTTCTGTTTATCCTCAGACTTTCTCTCATACTCAACTACCTCAGCCTTCTCTTCTGTAGGCTTTGGTTTGGCGGGGGCGTTCTTCTTACCAAATGGCCACTTCGATGCCATAGTCGTCGAACAGCACCCAAGACCATAGTTGCTTCGTATAAGCGATTCATCGCGAAAGGGTAGGAATCAAAGCCGAGAACGATGAGCGTCTCCCATGCGAGGCAGGGCTTTGGCCATGGCAATGATTCTTGCATTGCTATCCGTGTCAGCAGCGCCGAGCCAATTAAATGGGCCTCCGAAATCTTTTGATTCGGCTTCCAATGATTCAACGCTTGACCTATTATTGATCGGAAATTCATATACTTCCAACAATCAATTAAGTGTAAGAATTGACAATCTACTAACCTCTTCAGGATTTACTCCCGATGTACAGTCGTTAACTAGTGGAGGTAAGACCCTTGCTTGGCATGGAGAACAAGCTGAAACTGAAGGTTCTGAATGGTTCAGCGCCCTGAGGTCGCCTCACGATTATGTGATATTGCAAGACCAAAGCCAAGTTCCGGGTTTCCCAACAAGTTCGTCATATTGGCAAGATAGTATGCAAGGGGCTCAAATTATCGATGATTTGATTGATGACAATGGTGGAGATACCTTCTTTCTAATGACTTGGGGCTACAGAAATGGTGATGAGAGCAATAGTTGGAGATATCCTGACTACGTAACGATGCAACATCATCTAGAAACAGGTTACCTTGCTTATGCTGAAAACCTATCATCAGAACAAAGGCCTGTTTTCATCGCTCCTGTAGGAATGGCATTTGAGAATATATTTTTCTCCATATCTAATGCTACTGATGATGGAACTATTTTCTCCGACCTATACGCTTCAGATGGTAGTCACCCCTCCATTCAAGGGAGTTATTTGGCCGCCTGCGTTATTCATGTATCCGTTACTGGAGAACCCTCAGTTGGTCTACCGAGTACTGGCGGAATAAACCAATCTAGAACATTAGAATTGCAACAATGGGCAGACCACACTGTATTCAACACATCAGGATTAACCTACCCTTGGCAATTGGAAGATTTAGGAGTTGAATTCGGAGTCTCTTCCGGTTCAATTTTCAATATTGACCCGGGGCTAACTATTGGCGTAGCAGCCAATTTCACTAATCTAGCAGAGGTCGACACTACTGCGCTAATTGAAATCTCTAGTCCATCTGGTTGGCAAGTATCATGGGATTATCCAACAAGTCCGGAAGTGGGATTTTCATTTGATGCTCCAAGTGATGTTGTTCAGTGGGTAGAATTTACGGTTACAGCACCTGAAGTAGCCTCCGGTTACCCTCTTGCAGAATCGATTCATGACTTTAGCGTAGCTTTGGTTGGAGACCATACCGGCAATCAAGATTGGTGGAATTTTTCACTTCGTTATGGTGAATGGAAAGGTATGCAAGTAATCGAAGGAGGTGGGACTGCTTCTATCGACCCAGGAGGTGTTGTGGACCTAGAATTTGAGTTACAGAATATTGGTAACTCGATTAATTCGCTTGGAATAAATATCGCACCAGTTGACGAGAATGGCACTCCAATACAGACACCTAGCCTATCATTTGCATATGATGGATGGACTGCAATAATCTACGACCGTGCTGGTTTGGAAGATATGAATCCAGGCGAAATCACTACCGTTCGTATGCAGGTGCAATCTCCGATTTTAACCTCTGGGAAATTGGATATGATGATTCAATTTTGGGCAGATGGTGTAGAAGATATTCAAAGATTAAACCAGACAATTAGCATAGTTCCTCGATCCGGTGGCGACCTAGGATTGACAAATGTAAATTGCAATTTCGATGTAAAACCAGGAGAAACTTGTTTCGTAGAATTATTTATTGAAAATACAGGAGATGCGGCTTATCTATTCAATCTCAGTGTGTCTGAAAAGCCAGACTGGTTAGTTGTTAACATTACAGAATATACTCGATTTTTGGGTCCAGGTCAAACCGTCCATGGAATCGATGTTTCTGCTTGGACTGCAATTGGATTAGAGGCGGGAATTAGCGGAAAAGTGACACTAGAATTAGAGGTCGATGGCTGGGTTCCTGCAGAGGTTAGTTTTGATGTGTCAATCGCAGCTGTTCACGCTTGGGAAATTATTCGCTCCGATGCTGAGGTGATTGATGGAAGATTGACCGGATATTGGGAAGTGAAGAATATAGGAAATAGCCCAGACGGATTGGTTGTAAGTGTCGAATGCACTGATTTTACAGATTTTGGAGTAATCCCTACAAATGAATTAGATTCTTCGACGGACCAAGGCAGATCATTCGAAGTTCTGGATGTTCCAATAAATGGAGTCCTAATTTTTGAGGTATGGATGGATGTCCCTAATGAGGCCCCAATAGCCTCAAATGCGATTCTAACAGTCGAAATCAGATCATTTAGAGACCCAGCAGTTCAACATACTGTAGAACATTCAACTGAAATTGATGGCATGCAACCATCCCAACCGGTTGACCCGGATGAGCCTAGTGTTTTCAGTAATTTTTTGCAGCGATGGTTGCAAACTATTCTAATCGTAATTGTCAGTATTGTCGGAACAACCGCGGTAGCCTTTGCCATTAGACACAGAATTGAAGCAGACAGGGAACATTACAGAAGAAATAACCCTACGGTTGTTGTTGAAGAAGTTGGAGACTGGATGTCAAAATTTGATTCCAGTGAGAAAGAACAACCCAAACTGATAGAGAGCCCAACAACCGACATAGAGTCCTTCAAGCAGGAATTCATGGAAAAATCAGGAGACCATTCTAGAGAAATTTCACCGGCTCCTGAGGCAGAGGTAATCGACGATGCCGGAGATTTGCTTGATGAATCTCAAGCCGAGGATGCCATACTCGATGCAATCGAAATGGCAGAACAATTGCAAGATAGTGATTTAATTCATCCAGATAACATAGTGCTGGACTTAGATGATTTTGATGAAAGATTGAATTCGCTTGGCAAAGATTTGCGTGATGATGAAGACCCGTGACACCACCGGCATCCTGTGGACAGTGACTGGATCATTGGTGTCGACGAGGCAGGCAGAGGACCTGTAATCGGTCCTTTGGTAGTTGCAGCATTAGCAATCCCATCAAATGATATTGAAAAAATAACTAAATTACAAGTAAAAGATTCAAAGGAACTTTCACACAATGAACGTCTTCGGATTTTCGCAGAAATCAATAGCCACATAGAGGATGGAGGTTGGAAATCGGGGTTAATTCTCTGTTCCGCGAAAAGAATAGATCTTAACAGCCTAAATTCGGATTTGAATAGTCTGGAAATCAATTTATTTTCTGAGGCGATTATTGCTACAGATTTATCAAATGAATCGGGAGTGATTCGTGCAGATGCTTGTGATGTAAATGAAAAGAGGTTCGCAATGAGGCTTGAAACATCATTAGGCGAGGGCTGGAAAAATTGGAGGATTGAGGCCGAACATGGCATGGATTCAAGAGACCTAGTGACAGGAGGCGCCTCAATTCTCGCAAAAGTATCAAGAGACTCAGCAATCGAAGAAATCGCTGCACGAACAGGTATAGAAATTGGTTCAGGATATCCTTCTGATAAAACTACACGAGTTGCCGTAGAAAAGATGCTGTCAAATGGGAAACCACATGATTCCCTAAGATGGAGTTGGGCAACCGTATCTGATATTTGGCAGGAGTTGCATGGAACCCCTGTTCCAATTCGGTCGGAGCAGGGTGGACCTGTTGTACAATCGTCACTTGATGACTGGTAAGGTAGAGAAGCGTCAAATGCCTGACTTCGGGCCGAAGGCCCGATAGCATGGTAGATTCCGACTGGGATTCAGAAACCATAGATACTGTTCGAAAGTATGCTATGCAAAATACCCTGGAGTACGATGGGGCCGGTCAATCTGGTTCTGTACTAGGTCGCTTATTAGGTGAAAGAGCGGACCTCAGGCCTAGAGCAAAGGACCTGAAATCACTAGTAGAAAAAGAGGTAGAAGCTGCAAATCAAATGGCAAAAGAGAATGGTCTTGATGCCGTTAGAGAATCCTTAGCCGCAACAAATCCAGAGGCCTTACAAAGACAAAAACAACAGAAAAGAGTTGGACTAAAACCACTTCCCAATGTGACTGAGAGGGAAGTGATTTTGCGCTTTGCACCTAATCCAAATGGGCCACTTACTATTGGCCACTCGAGAGGAGTTGTGATTAATTCCGAATTCGCAAAGATGTATTCCGGTAAAGTTGTCTTGCGTTACGATGATACTGATACTAGAGTAAAACCACCTCTACCAGAAGCCTATGGTTGGATAGAAGAAGAATACGAATGGCTTGCAGGCAGGCCTGCCGACGTTATTATCCGGGCAAGTGAAAGAATGCCTATCTATCTTGAATATGCCAAACAAATGCTTGAATCCGGATTTGGTTACGTCTGCCGATGTAGTGCTGGAGAATTCAAAGACCTCAGGGATAATTCACAACCCTGCCCTTGTAGAGGAAAAAATACCGAAAATAATCTCTCAGATTGGCAGGCCATGAATGATGGTAGTATAGAGGAAGGCGGGGCGGTTGTAAGGGTCAAAACTGACCTAGAATTACCCAACCCTGCACTTCGTGACTGGCCTGCTTTACGCATACAACACAGTCCACATCCAATGGTCGGAGACCTATACAAAGTCTGGCCACTACTAGATTTCCAAAGTGCAATAGAAGATCATCTTCAAGGAGTGACTCACATTGTTAGAGGTAAGGATTTGATGGATTCTACAAGAAAACAGACTCTATTGTACGACCACTTCGGATGGATATATCCTGAACCACTATATTGGGGTCGAGTAAAGGTACACGAGTTTGGAGGGTTCTCCACTTCTGGAATGAAAGTCGATATTGCTGATGGGAAATTTGAGGGATGGGATGATTCCCGTTTACCTACTATTTCCGCATTGAAACGTCGAGGTTTTGAACCTCAAGCCATCCGAGATTTCTGGTTAGATCTTGGATTAACTCAGAAGGATATTTCAATATCAATGCAAACAATTGAGTCATTCAATTCTTCCGTGATTGATTCGGTTTGTGAGAGGAGAACCTTCGTTAGAAATCCAAGAAATATGTCACTTAATATGGACGAGATAGAACACCCGGATAGGTTGCAAATTGCTCGCCACCCACACGGAGAAATTGAAGGAGTTCGTGAATGGATAATTTCCGAGGAATTTGTAATTGAGGATAGGGATTATTCCGAAAAATTACGTTTGAAGGACTTCGCAGATGTATCGATAAAGGAAAATCAGGCAAAAGTGAGCACCTTGCAGAGAAGTGACAAGAGAACAATAGTGCATTGGTTACCGATAAATCAGAGTCGAATGGCTCGTCTAACTACCCCATTAGGAACTGAATTTAGAATCGATGAAGGGCTAATCGAGAATATCGATTTAGTGGAGGGTGAAATCTTACAGTTAGAAAGGGTGGGTTTCGCAAAAATTGAGAAGGTTCCAGAAAAGGGCCCTGTTGAGTTACTATTTTTACACGGTTAGAGATTATTCAGCCTCGCGTATGCACACGGCGCCTACGGCGCCGGGATAATGAAATCACCAGTAAATGAATCCTACAAGGGTCGCATTCAAGGGTGTAAAGCCAGCCACTCCGCAATATGCAGGCACCTCAGAGGGGAGGAGCAGCGCTAATTGTCGCACTACTGATGCTAGTCATAATGCCATATTCACCAGTAGCTGCTGAGCAAGATGGAGCGTGTTGTATTTCACAAGACTTTGACCTATATTTGACTGGGAGCGCTGATGAGGGATCGCTTTCACCATTTGATTCCGACCTCGATGAAAAATTCGAGCAATTTGTCACCCCCTCCATTCAAGGATTAGTTGAAATTGGCACGTGGGAAACAACTTGGGGATTGCAGGGGGATTACCCCGACTCAACTTGGGAATTCCGTATTCCATATGAGGTAGAAGCGGCGGCTGGAATCCAAATAAATGCCACAATTGGAGTCAATATTGGCAGTACTTACTTCGAAGGAGATGCTGGAGCAGGGTTTTTCCTCACCAATGAGGGAGAAGTGGTGATTCCAGTAGAGGTTCTTGCGGGAGAAGTTCGCTCGGGAGATAAAATAAAATTGACTTTTTCAGTTAGAAGTTTATCATTTTCCAGCCCTGGTGATGATGCTGGAATTCGCTTTATCTGGGGGACTGATGAGTTCTCTGGAAGAATTTCGATGAAGTTCCCCTTAGTTAGTATCGACATGAAAGAACCAAGCGTGAATGGAAGATTGGTATACTTCCCAATACTTCTGAAATCTGGATTTGGAGATAGAATGTGGTCCGCATCGACCGGAGGCATGGTCGTGGCTAGTAATGCCATTCCCGATAGCCCAATTGCAACACCAACAAATAACGGGGTTGAGGTTACTTTCGCCTGGCAAATGCCAGAATCCGCAGATTCGGGATCATACATGGTAGCATTCCACCTCATCCCACAAACTGCCCTCAGAATAGAGGCAAATCGCACATACAACATCGTCGCAGGAGATGGAGGGGGAGGCACAGGTAGTTGGTATCCTGCCGTTGAACCTCTAAGAACTGGTGGAACAAATTTACTCGTTGATGTTAATGCTAAATTTGATGGAGATATGGTTGAGAGAGAAGTAACAATCGAATTTGATGGTGCAATGTCTCAATGGGTACGATGGGGATTGGACAATATTGGAAACAATAGCCTATCCTCCAATAGTTGGTGGCGTAATCTACGAACCTACTCTGATAGTATCACCAGTGCTGAATATAATAATGGACAGGTAGATGACTCTGAAATCGCTGCATTAAACAGCCATCTAGTCGGTTCTGCCTCAGATATGAAATCATTCTTCGCGAATGGCCTGTACCTAGATGCTGAGTCGATTCTAGGAGTTAATCCAGTAAATCTTGGACCAACTGAAATAACAATCGATTTGGGCCACACTAGGGCATTTAGCGCCGAGAGCGTGACTATTCGAATTGACACATCCCACAAAATAAATGCCGGTGAAAGACAACAATTGATCGAATCCTTCATCCGACCAAGTGATGATGATTTGTACACCAAGGTTGAGTTGGGCGTACAAATTCGCTCTACCGCTCTACAAGGCCTCGGAGGGGTGGCGGCAGAAGACATTGATGCTAAGCATCGAAGATGGATTATTTTTGAAATAGTAACAATAGAGGAGAGCGATTTAGATACAGAGGAATCATTCAGAGTTGAGTTTGTACCAACCGGTGGCGCCCTATATTCACCATTAGTTTCAGCGATGGTTTCTGTCTTCATGCTAGTTTTGGCTCTAGGCTTAGGTATGGCAATGACAAGGAGGCGAGCAAGGGTCCCTACGATGCTTACGGTTGTGGTTCTTGGTGGTCTTTCCCTAGCATTGTATGTATTGGGCCTTGATATGCCGTTTGTCCTAGGCGTTGTATCCTCAAGCATGTTACTGGTTTTCCCTGTCGCACTAGTATCCCCAAGGTCTGATTTTTCGGAGGGGCGGGAAACAGGCAAACGAGCCATTGCTCATGTTAAATGTCCAAAGTGTGGAGTATCTAATGCCGTAGAGTCAGACGTTAGACCACTAAGGTTGGAATGTAGTGGCTGCGAATCTACATTACGGCTAGAATGATTATTCGGATTTTGGAGATCTACCGGTCCCCAATAATGAGTCAACAAGAGAATGTGCTGCTAGATTAGCAGAACCTTGTTTCCAAAGTCTAGCGGCTCTGAGGATTTCCGATGCTAAATCTGAATCCCAATTGGGCCCAATTACTCTATGCCAGCCCAATTCTTCCATTCTAGCCGTTGAGGGTGTTGAGCGAGAGAGTGCTGGACGCATCAGATGCGAAAGGGCTCTAGCCCTACCTTCCATATCCAAATCTTGCCATTTGGAAGATACAGCCTCTAGAGCCAATTGTTCTATCCAAGGTGTATTGGATAATTCGATTTGAGGGACCTCGGGCATTGTAGCAATTCTAACACTGCCTTCTTCAACTAAAATATCCCTAAGTGCGGTGAATACTGGGTCGTAAGTTGTATCTAGCGCTGAATGTAACCAATTACCAGAAATTAACCAGGGACGCAATCTACGAACCCGGGGGCCATCGGGAGCCAATGATTGAGCAATTGCATGAGCTTGGGCTACTGTGGTCAGTGGCCCTCTTCTAGCGTCCCCTGATGAGGAAACTAAGCCCTCTACTAGGGCCAATCCAAGACTCAGACGAGGTGGTTCTGAGATGTATTGCGGGCCTGAGTCTTGAGCGGGCCCTAATATGTGAACCCAAGAACCATCGGAGGGAGACTCTAATTTAAATCGGCGACGATAGGGTAAACCTAGGTCGAGTAAGGCTGCTTCAATGGGTGCAATGGAAAGCGCACCAATAAGAGATGGAGCGGCCAGCAACATCACAGGACCATTGTGTCCTTTGAAACCAGAAACTGCTCGGTTTAGGCTGGGAGCCACCGATACGAAAGGCTCTGACTCAAGCAGTTGCCGCATCGTACCTGCTTACCATGGGGGGTTCAAATCCCCATCGCTTTGCAATTATGCAATTACTAGATGGAGAAAGAGGTGTATCTCACTCGACCATTAGTCGGAGTTGATCTCTCTTGTATGTCCAATCAGAATCAAGTTTTCCTGTACCGATGTAGTACTTGGCCAAACGACGAATTCTAGATTCGGTTAACTCTAATTGTCTACGATTGTGTAAGTCTTTGTGATTACTGTTTAGATGGTCAATCATTCTCAATGCCTGGCGCATTAGATTCATCATATCCTCTGGATACTTTCCTCCGACTCCATTTCTCTCTAAAGTTTCAGAGATTCTCTCACCGGTAACCAACCTAACGTCTGGAACGGCATGTTGGTCACGAAGTATAGTTCCAATCATTGCTGTTGAGTTTCCCTCACCAGATAACTTGAGGATTAGGTCCTCTACAGCCTTTTTATCGGATTCGGACCACTTTGGAGCATCGGAAACATTCGGCTTATCAGAGCCGCTCTTCCCCTTACCTTTACTGTGCATTCGTGCCAATTAGGTCACCTCAAGCGGCTCGCCGACCTGCTGCCCCTCTTTAATCGCTACGCATGCCACCCAAAGGGTGGTTCATCAAAGACGATGCTTGGCCTTGGCCAATCTACCCGGCCCCCTAGGCCATTCCCAACCAGGTGCTTCGGCCCTTGCACTACCTACCAAAACACCTTCTTGGAAGACTAGAACTTCATCGCCAGAACGAATATTTGGGTCGGCCTTCACGACATTTGTAGAGAATAAATCTCCACGCCAATCAAAATTAGAAATCAATTCAACCCTCGGTAAGGCATTGCAGGCTTCTAATATCGGCAATACCGCCTTAGAGAAGGAAAAACGACCCGAACGAGGATTCCATAGTGCAATTTGTAATCCGTCCTTTTCGATTCTGAAAATTGGCGGTCTACCAGATACTTTTGCGCCTTCCAACCATTCATCGGTACCGTGTTGAAAACGTGATGCTGACTTGAGTTTCTCAAGTCGGTGAATACTTTCTTTCGGGTTTGGTAATTGATATTCTTTACTTGCATCTTCTATGGCTTTCTGTAGCCTATCGATGGAATTTTGTGAACCAGCAGATTCGCCCTGTCTCGTGTCGAGAATCTTGATTGTTGGAATTTCGATCTCTATCCCAGAATGATTAATGATTAACTCAAATTCATTCCTGCTTGCATATTCTCGGATTATCTCACGAATGACTAGTAACTCATCAACATCCCAATCTCCAGTAACAGGAATGTCATAATGAGCCGCTGGCCAGAAGTCCTCTAATTCTCTTGGAACTAAACCTAACGGTGCAGTAACCATCACCTCATTTACACCCCTTGTTGGAATAGCTCTTTGAAATCGGCGATGTGATTGTGAAAGACGATATGGTTTCTGAGCAGAGCAAGGTAACAAGACTAGAACCTTGCTTTGGTGATTTGGAGGGGTATGAACCTGGGAAACTCGCCTTCTCC
Source organism: Euryarchaeota archaeon UBA19 (assembly GCA_002502175.1). Lineage (GTDB taxonomy): Archaea > Thermoplasmatota > Poseidoniia > Poseidoniales > Thalassarchaeaceae > MGIIb-O1. The sequence goes on from DAPQ01000075.1 coordinate 25,549, forward strand.
AATCTTGGATTAATGGGTCCTCTCTACTTGTATAGGAATGGCAAAGAAGTCTAGTTCCTTCTTTAACTACGCTTTCTAATCCGGCAGAACCAGCATCCACGCTTGCCTTTTCAGACATGATTGTATCATGTCTTCGAAGTCTCTCGACAGACCTAGGGCTCGACAGCGCTTGTCGTTCTGCCAGCTGACGAATCGTTCCTTCTCGGATGGCGGAACGTGTTGCGCCCAGGGCTCTTTTCCATGCATCAATTTGAGTTTGCAAGTCAGATATTTCTCCTGCTGTCGATTCCGGTTCACGTGGACCGTCTTCAGTTAGAATAACTCCTCTTGCAACGGCTTCTTTAGATCTTGATAAATCGAACAAATCGACGCCCATCCAGGATAGCAAGGCGCAATTGTCTGGACCACCTATACCCGGGGTCCAGATGAGAGAGGTAGGGAATCGTCTCCTAATTGCATCAATTGCCTCTACTAGTTTACCGGGCCGCTCTGCAAGTTGGGGCGCATCAATAATGGCAACAATTGATGGCTCCAGCGAGTTGTCCAATAATCCCTCATCATGATGTAGGGATTGCCAAGAGACGGGCAATAATTGACCTCCAAGGGATTTTTCTCCACTATTCGATTCAACTAGGCTGGAAGGTAAAATGAGCCCTTCTTCTGCATTCCAAATCTCCGATTCACCAAATGGTAGGCAAAAATCACCCAGCACTTCCATTGACAATTTTGCAGGGATTGTCTTAGAATCTCGTTGTGTTCTAAACGCAGCAAATTGAAGTGGGATTTCAGGGTCATCTGAAGAAACTACCAGCCCTGGAGTCCAGGAGGAAGGTGCGGCTCGATCTCCGAGAGAGAAAATACGTGCAAACCGCCCTCTTGCGACTACACTTCGCGCCAGCGGCCGCTCATCAGCACCCTCTATCATCGAGGCCGCTAACGATGCGGTTCGCTTGAAGCATTCTAATGCAGAAGCCGGCCCGAAGGGCCGTGAGCCGGACCTCAAGTGTCATTTTGGTGCTATTCATATTCCTAGTTGGAAGTGTTTCTCAAGTTACTGCTCAGGATAGTGAAAATACGGTAACTCTAATCGACAATTCCATTGATTTTGAGGAACCCAGTCCTATTTTCATCAGAATCTGGTGTCAGAAGTCATCATGCCCTGGAATGGAACTCAAAGTTACAACTCTAGAAGAAAATTATACAATTTCTGACTCAAATAGAATTGAGCTATCATTCGAAGCTTCCGGACAGATTGATTTCCAAGTTACCGCCAACAGTGGTACATCATTGGATGATTTGAGATTCGAGATGAGTGAATGGGTAAATGCCGATTTCTCTTCGATAATTATTGAAGATGAGGATTGGTTAGATAATGTCCCCAGTCCAGGCATTACCGTTAACCAAGAAATTGTAGACCCCATCTGGGATTGTCCCATCGATAATTGTCAAAAAATTGAGCCTTCGGGGACTCATTTGATAGTTGGATCACTTAATGATGGAACGGATAAAGATTCAATCCAAATTGTTGGCAATCCAGGCGATATTATCGAAATGCCGTGGCCATTAATGCCTGAATCTGTAGAAATAGAATTTTGGCTTAGAAACGATTCCTCCAAGACTCTCCTAGAGGCCTTTGAAATCGACGATGACGGTTGGTTCCGGTTCGAATATCCTCAGGACGGAAATCTTTGGCTACGAGTAAAGCAACTGCCTGAAAATGAATTGGCCGTTTATGAGTTGTACATTTTACGCCACCCTCCTAATTTAGAGGCTTCATGGGGGGAATTATCTGCCGACTGGGGTGAGTACGAACCATTGCCATTCCCAACCGAGGCACAGACCCTTATCGGTTGGATTTCTCCAAGTGACTCAGAAGGGGACACTATTCGAGTAAAATCTGCGAGTAGAATGGAAATTTCACCGAATTGTTGGGATAGGTTTGATGAAGTAAATTTCGAAGTATTCTTGATTTCTTCCAATGGGACTCTATCTGATGTAGAGGGCAATTGCGCAAATGCAATAACGACTGATGTTGATACGGTGGCTTTGGAGTTTCGAATGACTTCAGAAAGTCTTGCAGAATGGAATATCGCCCTAACAGAGTATCCTAAGGGGGATGCAGGGGCGATGGGTGACGCCCCTGACAGACTATGGTTGGATTCTGAAGAATTAGGGAGTTGGCCTCAGATTTCTTTCAATGAAACCATTAATGCAAGGATGTCAGGGGATGAATTTGTTGATGTTTATTCCTTTGAGGTAACCTCTGCGAATGGCTCTAGATTACATATTGACGCAGATCTTACGCAACCAGTTAGTTACCAAATTTTTGTCCTTAATCAAGAAACATGGTCGATTCAGAATGCCTCAGATGGAGGATTAATCGATGCGCCCTATGGCGTCCATGCGATTAGGGTTGAGAAAATAGGCGATGCTAGTTTGACATATTATGATTTTAAACTTGTAAATGGGGGGGAAGTTATCGATATTGATCCTGATTTATTCACCGACCAATCAAACCTGTTTACTGATTACTATATCTTTGCAGGGATTTTTCTTCTCGCCCCTGCTTTACTAGTCATTTTTTGGAATAGAAATCGTTGGAGAGACGGGCTCGGCCCAATCGATATCGAACAGCATGAATTACGTAGATTAAGGCGATTACGTGAACGTCTGACTGCATTACTCGCAGAAGAAGATACCAATGAACAGGTAATCGATTCAGCCCTCCATCAACTAGGAGATAGTCCTTGGCGGGCTGTAGTTGAAGACTGGGGTGAGCCTTTACTCAGACATAACACAGAACAAGTAGAAATTTGTGCTTGGAGAATAAACGATGAAAGGGCCACGATGCTGATTGGAATTCATGTCTCGGACACCCCTTGGGAATTGGCTGCAATGCGAGTTTATGCACCGGAAGGATCGAGTGTAAATATTGCAGAAGTATCACCTAGGCACCTCTTCAATGGTGATGAGATATTCTTGGACACATTATCTCCTCAAACCAGCACATTCCTCAGATTAACCATCTCAGGAGAACCTTCGAATATTGGCTTCCACCTTTCCGGATTGGTAAACGGAGAGCCCTTGGCAGCAGTACCTAACAGAGCGATAGACTGGTCATGAACGGCGCCTATCTCTTGCTTCATTGATGATGTCATCAGTGATCGATACGCCGCTAGCCAAATCTTCCTTCAATTCATTTAGTTGCTTTTTGGTAGAGCGCGATAGCTTATTCGGCATTGAGAGTTTTAACAGAACCATTACCGCACCTCTTCCTCTGCCACCTCTTGGATAAGGTAAGCCTCGATTTGGTATTGTAACAGTCTCTCCTGGTTTTGAACCTGGGCTAATACTAACAGTTAGATTTGAATCATCGATGTGTGGAATTTCAATATTTGTCCCTAACACAAGGTCAACATAACTTACTGGAAGAGCCATCAACAAATCCGAACCATCTCTTTCAAACCAATCATGCTCTTCTACCTCAATTTCAATGTACAAATTACCTGGTTTTCCATTTTGATGCCTAGGAGATTCTCCGTGCCCACTCAATCTCAATCTAGTTCCACTCTCAATACCTGCAGGGACACTAAATTTGACTTTCTTTGGTTGTTCGGCTCGTCCTTCCCCATTACAATTTTTACACGGATTTTGGATGATTTTACCATCGCCTCCACATGCTCTGCAATCCTGGGTTACTTGTTGTTGGAAAGGACCTATTCTTTCTATCCGAGTTAGCCTCCCTCTTCCATCACAAGTTGGACAAACCCTGACACCATCAGGCGTTTGGGAACCACTTCCCTCACAACTATCACAACGATTCAATACGTCGATTTCTATTTCGTCATCAAGTCCAGTAAAGGCATCTTGGAAACTAATCACATGGCGAATCAGAAGGTCGGCCCCTCGTGAAGATCGTTGTCTAGAACCGCCGCCGAAAAGAGATGAGAAAATCGAGTCAAAACCACCTCCGAATAAGTCGTCGATACTGATATTGACACCTTGGAACCCTCCTGCCCCCCATGGTGATCCACCAGGGCGATCATGGCCGAACATGTCGTACTTTCTTCTTTCATCCGGATTAGATAGAATAGCGTATGCTTCCTGTACTTCCTTGAAGCGGGCTTCCGCCTCAGGGTCATCTGGATTCTTATCCGGATGAAATTCTCTAGCCTTGGAGCGGAAGGCTTTCTTGATATCAGAGTCAGACGCTTTCCGGTCTAACCCTAATACCTCATAGTAGTCTCTCTTCTGACTCAAGCGACCACCACAACCAATGCTCCAACGCGCCTGTTTTCAACCCATTGGAATGCTTACAGAAAAGCGCCGCAACTACTACAGTATGCAGTGCCGCTATTGTTTACCGCTCCGCACTCTTGGCAGGAAATTACAGATTGTGCAATGGATGAGGGAACTGCGGGCTGCCATTGAGAGTCTTCCATTGCATCCCAGTTAGTTTCTGAAGAGGGTGATTTTGATTTCTTTGCTGCAGCTTTTTCAGCTTTGGCAGCAGCCTTTGCGGCTATTTTCTCCGCTTTAGCAGCAGCCTTTGCTTCCTTCTTAGCTTGTTTTATTGCCCTCTTTTCGTCTTTTGCAATCTGCTTTTCTCGGCGGGCTAATTCTTTTGCAAGGCGTCGTTGAGCGGAAGCTTCTGCACTGGCTCCTAACGCTCCCGCAGGCTTGTTGTCTTCTTCTGATTGAGTTGCGTTCGTATCGGAATTATATGATACACCTTCCACTTGTACATCTACATCCATCCGCGAATCTTCCGAATCTAGTTCGAGTTCGGAGCCTTCTTTATTCAAATCCGATATTCTACCACTCATTCTCTTTTGAAATCTTAAGCCCGCTCTCCCTCTAGGTTCACTACGGGCTTGAGCCTCCAATTTTTCCAATGCGGAATCCCCACGACTCCACAGACCTTTATCCTCAAGTCGGTACATACTTGATAGCCCCTTGATTGCACTAGAACGATGATATTCGTGGTCCTCAACAACTCGATACTTTAGATACATGATTATTCCTAAAATTACCGCAATCGTGTGAATAATCGCTTGGGCGATTAAGTCTTGTTTGAGTAATTCCTCGATGTTTGGTAGCCCAAACCTAAGCGCTACCACACATATTGTAGGCGCTAGAAGCAACCCCGCGCTAATCAACGGAGAACGCTGTGCCATAGACGCGCCTCGCAAATCAATGGTTTGAATTATTCGTGAACATGGGAGGCGGATTATCCACAGCAATCATGACCTATGCACATCCTCGGTTAGGTATGGAACCGGAGATTACTGTCTCCACCATAGTCAAAACCCATGAAAATTTCACACTTGTCAAGAAGGCAATTAAGTCACTATTTCCTGATTGGGATTGCGAAATTACGGCGGAGGGTGAAAGTTATCCAGTCACCAGAGAGGATTCCAAACTTTCTGGAAATTCTCAATCTTTAACTGGTATAATCGAATATTGCTCAACTAATCGGATTTTAGATACTGCATTTGATGCTATGACGATGAACCTACAGGGAGATTCCACTCATTTTCAATTATCTAGACAGGCTGCATTTGTAGGCAAGGTTGCATTTGTAGTAGAGGAAGTGCCTCTCGGAGGAGTTATGAAAGTATCATTACAAGGTGAAGACCTGGGGTTGTGGCTTGAGCAAGCTACCTGGCATGAGGGCAGAAATAACATACCAAGAAGTCTAGGCGATGACCTCAGTATGGACGAGGATGGAACTCCTGTAGAATGGTTTGATAATAAGGGCAATAGAACCATGAATTCAAATCAAGAATAGGGAATTCCTGATTCCATCCACTCCTCAATCAAAGGTTCATCGGCTGGAAGCCACTTTACACTATTGAGTGAAGATTGGTCTAACCACGAAATCAAATCGTGTTCTTTTGCAACAATAGATTCCTGATCAACAACTCCACAATCCCAGATAGACAATGAAATGAATCGATCCTCGTACTCATATTCAAGAGATGCAACTCTACTTTTTGGGTTAACAATGATTCCTAATTCTTCGATGATTTCCCTCCGTAATGCCTCCTTCTCAGTTTCACCTTCATCGATCTTACCTCCTGGAAATTCCCACCAACCAGCCCAAACATCTTGGGGCGGTCTCCTACAAGCTAAAATACGCCTTTCAGAATCAAACAAGAGAGCACCTACGACTTCTAACTTAGGTTTAGATGCCAGTGTTTTGATAATACGAGAAATGACTTCCATTTGCCTTGTATGTGAAATCTCAGATTCTGGCGGCAAATGGATAAAAATTGCTGGTGTTTTTTCACCCATTAATTCTATCGAATTTAATGTCCTGTAGATTGTTTCGTTACAGACAAATTGACCAGCAGAATTGCTCCAAACTACATCTTCATCATTTTCAAATTCCTCATCCAAAATATGCTTTGAAACCGTTGTTTGGTACTTTTCAGGCCCTAGCTCGAGGATGATTTCTTCGACCATTCTTCCCGAGTTATCTGGAATCCTAAATTTAGAGTAATTATGAGCCCACCTTTCCAATGAAATTTCCTTTCTAGATTCGGCCAATCCTAGTTGGATGATTGCGTCATATTTCTCTCCATGCTCAATTAGGTTGGATACTCTTCGTGAACCCTCTTCATCACATGTCAATAATTCAGTTTCTAATTTTATTCCATTAATTCCAGTAGATTCGAAAGCCAACATTATTTTCTTTGACATATTCTCATCGTGTCCTCCAAATTCTGGGAATGATGTAAGCAGAACTCTGGGTTTCACGTGCCACCGAAGGGCCATCCATAGTTGTGTCTTGCGTGGTCAAAGAATCGTCATATTCATTCGCCAAAGGCCTGACCATGGGGTAATGACTGCGGATTACGTCGTTGAGGTTGTCGACGATGAGGTGGATGGCGCAGGTCCATTAGGCGTCGTCAGAGTGATCTGGTACGAAATTAGTGGTGGCATAGGTCCATGGGGTGCATTGAGGCCATTAATCGCCATCGCTTTGGCATTGATACCTTTCTTATTCATTGGCCAACATTTCAATAGACAACATCGAAAAGCCGCTAGTTGGTTTGCAGTTCAATTTCCACTAATCCTTACCGTTGTATTATGGCCTGTACTCTACATTTGGTCTATTGGCGATGCCTGGTGGGTTTCAAGCGGAATAGTCGCACGGGCCGAATCGAGTTAGGTGATCGAATGACTGCTGAAATCGTCAATATTGCCGGATATCGCTTCGTTGACCTTCCAGATCGAGACAAGCTTCGTGCCCCCTTCAAATCAACTTGTGATGAACTAGGTTTACTAGGTACAATTTTGTTAAGCCATGAAGGAATCAATTTCTTCCTCTCTGGAAAACAATCCGCAATTGACCATTTTTTGAAATACCTAGAATCTGATAACAGGTTCAAGGGAATTCCAATTAAGATATCCTATAGTGATAGGATGTCATTTAGAAGGATGAATGTTAGATTGAAGAACGAAATTATTTCCCTTGGTCTAGATTCTATACGCCCTGCAGAATCAACTGGTGAATCGATCACACCTCATGAATTCAAAACATGGTTGGACCAAGGTAGAGAAATTGTTGTTCTAGACACTAGAAATGATTACGAGGTTCGATTAGGTACATTCGAAGGAGCAATCGACCTCAATTTATCCACTTTCCGTGCCTTTCCCGATGCTGTTTCAGAGGCTGAAATTGACAAAAATGAGACTGTGGTAATGTTCTGCACAGGCGGCATCCGTTGTGAAAAAGCTAGTGCGGTTATGATGCAACAGGGATGGTCGGACGTCAGACAATTGGAGGGAGGTATACTCGGCTACTTCGAAGAGGTCGGCGGAGACCATTGGAATGGAGATTGTTTCGTATTTGATAGAAGGGTTGCTGTAGATCCAGCATTAGAAGAGACCACAACTCAGATGTGCTGGGCTTGCAGAGAACCACTAACCGAAGAAGAAATGCAAAGCGAACAATATGTTGTTACCAAATCTTGCCCGTATTGTATTGTGGAAAACTAGAATCCTTCAGGCAACTCCATCGGACTAAACAGATGACCTGGGCTTGTTGCTTCGGCCATTTGAATTCTCAATCTCATTTCCCAATCTCGAAGTAATGTCAGAGCAGAAGAAAATGGAATCTCTGCACCGTTGATGATCACTCTCATCATAGTATCCAAGATATCCATTCTATCTTCATCTAGTGTCCCAAGCAGTTTATCCAACGGAAAAGAATCTATTGTAGGCACAGTCAAATCTGTATCTATCTTCCACGCTTCAGAGATATTTTTTGGGATTTGTTCCCCACTTGCAGATGCCGCCCGTTCAAGTGATTCTAATAGTGCTCGAATGTATTTTGAGACAACTAAGGATACTTCAATCACAGGTAGGTTATACTGTTTGACGAAATTTACCATGTTTTCTTGCAGAAATAGCAATCTTTCCTCGATTGGGGCATCAACCCCTGGTATCTTGGCATTCTCGTCCACAGTCAATCCTCGCAAACCTTACTGATGAAACAACCGAATAGGTTGCCCTCAATTTGTTGTTCGGTCATCATATCGAATTGGCGAACCCGAATTTCCACGAACTCCATCTAACATATCGTCTTCGATTTCGAAGAAATCGTTAGCCCAATCGCCATCTGTGTCCCAATTGGTGGGGTCGGTTCCATCGGCAATTTGATCTCCATCAATATCAATGATCCACCAACCCCATACAAATTCACCCAATCCAGTGTTTGGATAGTGATATCGATCTCCAGCAAAGCGTTGGTAGTTATCAGTCCAGGCACCATTAACGTGTACCTCGTCATCAGATTCGTCTAGGTATTGATAATCCACATCATTATCATTTACGATGTGTGCATAGAGTAAATCGTCATTATTTATTTTGTACATCCTCATGTAATTGCTCTGTAAGGCAGCAGCTCCTCCACAAGTTCCTAGCAGAGATTCCCTTAGTTGCCACCACTCCTGAACAATATTTCCTGAACAGTCGTATAGATTCGCCTGCCTTACCAAAGTTGGAGATGAGAGTGTTGCATTTACTACTCCGTAGTATTCTTGGAAGTTATTATAGGGCACGTAGACACAATTCCCTCCAGTACAATCCCAACCTCCATCGTTATCTGCGTCTTGTCCGGCATCGTTAGGGTCAGTCGCATCGTGAGTGAACCATGTATACTCTAAATCAGGTCTAGCAATGGTTCCCCCATTTACCTTCACAGGTTTCAGAACATTCGGAGTAACTTGATGCCAGACTACAGAGATTTCTAGATAAGACGACCAATTATCATTAGTCTCATTCCAACCTCGATAGTACTCGTAAAAGTCAGGCATCATATCTCCATCGGTATCATTGTCAAGGGGATTTGTTCCATATTTGAATACCTCGCGGCCATCTGAAAGATTGAGATTCTGTACATAATCAACCACAATACCTCCACTAAATACTGGCTCCATTACCATGGAATCGTCATCGCTATCCAATTCCAACGGATGAGTTCCGTTATTGTATTCCATTAGGTTCGTGAAGTATAATTCAGAGTTAGAAGGAATAATTTGTTGATTGGCGCGAGCGGGAGTAAATTCTCTATTTTCCCAAACTCCTTGTTCTGCAGGGATGTCGAAAATTGTCCTGTCATACCAACCATCAGCATCTGGATCGTAATCAATATCCAACGGATTTAGTGGATTCAATGACCAACGATAGTCGTTGACTGGTAACCATTCCCCGTATATTGAGTAGCAAAATTCCCAACCATCTGGTAAACCATCGCTATCCGAATCTGAATTTGTTGGGTCTGAAACACCTGCGAGACTGAAATTAAAATTATCAGGATCTATTGCGTTAATCAGACCAGCCCTATCACTTGATTCAATGTCCTTGGTCGAAAATAGAATCCACAATTGATCTGCTGCCGCCTGCTCGGACATACCTCTTTCTTGCATGTATGCGGTGATGGTATCCTGACCGTACGAAACCAACCCTGTTCCATTGGGAATTGTGTCGATAGCCGAGCGCTTACCGTATACACGAGCATCATACTCAGCTAGGTTATCGAAGGATTCAGAATCTGAAATATACCCATCCCCATTACAATCGAACGAGTCATCATCACTATCGACATTGATATCGGTGTCTGTGAGTGGATTCATCGTCCAGATGTTATCCTCCAAATCCCATTCCGTGAACCAATATTCATATCCATCACTCATACCATCTCTATCGGTATCATCAGAATTAGGATCTGTGATACCAAGTAAAGCAAGGAGAAGTGGTTTAGCGGGCTCTCCGTTTTGCCAATCATCGAATTGCTCTAGTGCGATTTCCGCTCTACCTTCCTTGTTGAATAGAATACGATAGACTCGATTTACTGCTTCATCCGGGTCTAGAGATTCTGCTTCTTCCCATAATCTAGGTGCGTCAGGAGGAGAAAGGCCTCCGTTCTGTGGATTTTTATTTGTAAGGTTCAATTCGACTAAATCCGTGATGCCATCTCGATCTGAATCATAATTACCATCACCTGCGATAAGCGGGTTAAGAGTCCATGTTTCATCCGTCGCATTCCATCTTGTGAACATTAATTCAATCCCATCAAGTAACCCATCTCCATCGGTATCAGGCTCATTGGGGTCTGCGGTATAACCTCTGAGTTGTATGTCTTCTTCACTGAGGAAAGTTCCGAAAGAGAGTGTCGATTCCGCCGACAGCCAAGGGGTAGCAAGTAATTCTCCTCCCACATGAAGTAAGTAAAATTGAGGGACTGTTGTAAGATCGTCTATTTCACTCAAATTGCCGTCAATTACGTTATACTCTTCCCAATTATTCATCCCATCTCCATCGGGGTCCCCGACTTGATCACCTTCGTTGACAGGATTTAATGTCCAGGATTCATCGAATAAACTCCAACGCGCGTGATAGAATTCCCATCCGTCTGGAATGCCATCCCTATCAGAATCAGAATCAAGTGGGTTAGCGGCGCCGACATCCTCACTCGTCGTACCATTGACTAGGCTACGATATGCAGTACTTGTTTGGTCACCGAATGAATCGCCTGCAAATCCTAACCAAGATTCATGAGTAAGTAAAGTTGTGAAGTTTTCAGGGAAAGCAAGTCCCGAATCAGTAGAATCTGAATAGATGATTTGGTCCTTAAGGTGGTATTCAAGCCAATTTACAAGGCTCTCGTTGAGGTCAAGTACTCCATCGTGGTTAACATCAAATCCATCTCCATCTGGATTATTAAGAGCATCCGAGCCATTTAGAGGATTTATACCGCGATTATTTCTACCCCATGAACATTGATAGCGAGCTTCCCAGCCATCTGGTAAAGAATCACCATCTGAATCAGGATTGTTTGGATCTGTCTTCGTCCAAGTCAAGGCAGCACTAGCATTTTCTCCATGGGTTGGTAAACCCTCTAATGCAACACTTTCTACATATAGACCCCATTTGTATTCACACACATTATCCAAGCCATCTCCATCAGCGTCCATAGTTGCATCGGATGGGTCTCTAGGGTCTAATGTCCATAGGTTGCCACCTGTATACACGTCGCCAATCCAGCGGCGGTGTTCGATTTCCCAGCCATCCGGCATTCCATCTCCGTCGCTGTCTAAACTGGTTGGATCGGTAGGCCCGTCAGTGCCTCCTCCTGCACCAGAATTCAACCAACCGGATAGGTGTACATCTAAGGCGTCCTCTCCAACTTCATCATCACAAATATACTCATCATTTAGGTAATGGCAAGAGAAGTCTGTAGAATCTGCAAACCATCCCCAATATTCCTGTCCATCAGTCAGACCATCGCCATCGGTGTCGATATTTCTCGGATCTGTTCCATTGAACCCTCCTTCACTTGTATTGACAAATCTATACTCGTCAAGGTTAGACCATTCTCGGTTAAAACTAACCCCATCAATGTCGAAGAATACTCCATCGGCATCTGCATCCCTAAATCGGTCGTAGGGGTCTGTAGGATCTAGTCCGTAAACAAACTCCCAGCCATCCGGCATTCCATCTAAATCAGAATCCATAGATTGCGGATTTATTGGCATGATGTTCATGTATTCGCCCGGAGAAACTCCAGCGAACAAATACTGCTTTCCATCATGAATGAAAGTTGTAAGGGAAGTCACAAGACCTGGCATCCTCGTTTGGTTTTCATCAATACCCAGAACTCCCTGTGAACCTCCTTCGAGGGCCCATGTTCCATCCCTTGAGCCCAACAATATCTGTCCATCAATTGTATGGATTGAGTGGATGTCGTTAGCTCCTTCTTCCCAACGATCAATGTTGAACATCCTGTCTGTGTTGAATGCCTGTTTAGGAAGTCCAACAAACAAATCTAGGTCAATAAGGTGAAGTCCTCCAGGGGTACCCAACCAAACCCCAGTCACTTCCTCTAATGACCCGTCAGTGGCTACTGGACCGGCTAACTCCATGACATTGACTACAGCCGACTTTGATTGATTCAGCAAGTCAGCGAATTGCACGTATTCTTCTGCATCCTCTGTGGTGTATATCCAGAATGGTTCCCCTATGGAAGACGTACCATCTGTCGTATCCCATCGAATCATTCCACTATCGGTTCCGACAATCAACATTGGACCTCTGCCGGGCATTGGAACGTGAATGACTTCGGTGAGTGATGCACCAACTGGGTCCAACATTTCGGTTAGTTCTTGTATCGCAATCGCTTCACTAAAGTCAGGGTCACCAGATCCCGAAGATGGCTCAGAGATTGTAATTCTCCAAGCATTTGAACCGTATCCGAGTAAAATTAAATCCAAATCTCCGCTACCTGTTTCTAAGTGTTCTATCACTTGAATAGACCCTAAGTTTGAATCAGACAATGTATCCATCTGTGGTAATCCATTTTCAAGGATTAGAGAATGTATCCCATGATTAGTCCCCAAAATAAGGTAATCTTCGGAAGATGGATTCCAACGAATCATAGTGAATAATTCCATGCCACTCGGCAAATCAAAAGTCGAAGAAATGCCCTCAAAAGGATCTATCGCTGTTATTCCATATGCTGAACCTACGAGTAGACGATCTCGAGGATTATCCGGTAGAACGGTATGTACCCTTCCATCAACCAACATTGGATTTGTTCCTTGGTCGAATAGCATTACTTCATCCAATTGGTGAGTCAACATGGTCCCCCTTAATCCAGGACGAACCCAGTGGCCACTGTCCATGTGAATCAAATATTCTTCATAATTGCTGAACGCCTCACCCCAACGAGCTGTCGCAATTGATGAATCAGGAATAATAAATCCGTCTCTATCGATATCCCAACCGTCTGAATCAGAATCTAGGGTCGCATCACTTGCATTTCTTGGGTCAAGTCCGTAGTATGCCTCCCAACCATCAGGAATACCGTCTCCGGGCACTGCTAAACTGGTTGGAACTATTTCACTCCAAGTATAATGATCAGAGTCCATACGACGAGGGTCACTTCCCAACCATCCATCGTCACCTGTAGGTCTCTGAATCTCATCTTGACAGGCATCAGGGTGCAGGTTAGGCATTATTCCAGAACACCACAGACCGTCCCTTTCTGTTAGCCAATCTGAAGGTGTACCGAACCAATATTCTTCAGAATTAGTGTATCTTTCATCTAGATCAATTTCCCCGTCTCGATTTACGTCAAATCCATCCCCACAACCCCATTCACTGGCCTGTTCAATACAGAGGTCTGCATCTTCAATTGCGTCTGAATCATCTAAGGGGTCAAAGTATAGACAAGTCCATTCACTAGTTGCAGGATTTTGGTAACCAGCACCTCCTTCGGTACACATGTAAATTTCATACCCATCTGGAAGACCATCTCCGTCTGTATCAGATTCACGTGGATCTAAATACTCTCTAAATCCAGATTCTGTTTCATCTGGAGATTTGCCGGTTAGTGAAAGACGCTCCGTAAAGCAGGTTTCCAAAGTCCACGGCCAACAATATTCCATCAATGCGCTAGCGCCATCTCTATCAAAATCGGTGATATTATCCGAACCATTCATTGGGTCTAGACCTTCAACCACTACAACTCCAAAGGGTGTATCGATATGTCTAGATTCACTAAAAATCACCTCATGGATATCAGGGATTAAGTCTTCGTCTTGGTCAACGGCCATAGGCCCTGAACCTGGCACATCTGGTGGGTCGACCGATGACACTGGTGCCTGTGGTCTAGTTTGAGAAACGAACACAAGGCTACTCAAAATCAACAATGTAACGAGAAACGCGGTTTGCTTCCGTCGCATGGTATGACCTCTGGTGGACATACGTAAGCGCTCTTGTTTGACTTATGACGGTGATGGAGCGTCGTTCGGACATACTCCCCATATACTTGTCCGACGGCTACGCCGTCGCGTACGTGAGAGGGCTAGAGAATTAGTGAATTTGATTTCAGTTCTGGGGTTGCATTGAAGACCTTACAGCCTCGCCCCATCTACTGATTGAATGACCTTAGACATAACTCACCTTGGAAGTGGTAGCCGTGGTAATGCCACACTACTTTCTACTGGTGACACAAGGGTGATTGTTGATTGTGGATTTTCATTAAAAAAAATGGAAGAACGATTGAATTTAGCAGGAGTAAAAGCGAGTTCCATCGATGCAATAATTGTAAGTCACCATCACTCTGATCATTCCAATTCAGCTGCTAGGGCCTCAAAAAAGTGGGGTGCACGGTTGTACGCTAATTTGGAGACAACCATGAGGTTGGGGCTAGAGCCTATTTCTCAGGTTAGAACTTTTGAGGGGCTAGAAAGATTGCATATCTCTGACGATTTGAGTTTGCTTCCTGTTCCCGTGCCACACGATGATGCAGATAATGTCGCAGTAATTGCCAGTAACGGCGACGGAAGACGAGCGGCTATTGTCACTGATTTAGGCGAGCCAACTATTGAATTAATGAAGCATTTATCTGGATGTGAACACATCTCTATTGAGGCAAATTATGATTTGAATAGACTGATTTCTGGCCCATATCCACCGTCCCTAAAAAAACGTATTTCGGGAAGAGGAGGTCACCTTTCAAATCAACAAACTGCTGATATTTTAGCAGAGATTTTACATCCGAAATTGACTAGCATAGTACTTTGCCATTTGTCTGAGAAAAATAACGCACCTCATTTAGCAGAATCTGAGGTATTACACCAAATTGGTGAAAAATTCAACGGGGTTCTTTCTATCTCTAAACAAGAAGGGCCAGAGTTTTCCAATAGGCTTGGACAGGGTGAGTTAACAAAAATCAACCCTATTCTTTGAACTTCAATTCAATGACCCATGATTGCTCGATGTACTGCAGTTTGAACATCCCTCATTCGATCAACGGCACCTAACTCACGGAATACTGTAAGGGAGCGTTGTAGGTAATTCATTCTAGCAGAACGATCGCTCTCAACCTCACCTAACCTTGCAAGTAATTCACCTTGTAATAATCTGAAATCATTGGCTTCAGCGACCGCAAGACCATCCAAGTAACGTTCTGCGGCCTCCGATTTCCTGCCAGCATCGCTTAGGACTTGGCCTAGCAACATTTCAACCTCTACAGCACTGTGAGGATCTGTTGCCTCAGATAATATTTCCAACGCTGCCGAATAGTGAAGTAAAGCCAAATCGTTATCTTTCATCCTAGCATAATATCTGCCTAAAACTGCCCTACTGCGAGCATGTAGGGCATCTAATCCATTGTCCTTTGTACCGTCGTGAGCCGCCATCGCATGATCTCTAGCACGATCTAACTCACCCATCTCTAGGAAGGCTGATGCTAGCCTCACTCTGGCATCCATCAAACTCGGATCGGTTTCTGCGTCTAGCAACTCCTCGACGTTCCCATATACTTCCAGAGCGTGTCTAGTGTCTCTACGTCGGCGGAAAATATATCCCATGTTGATGTAGGATCTCGATGCGCCAACAGCATCTCTTTTTGCTATCTGAATTTCTAATGCTTGACGGTGCAATTCTAAGGCGTCATCCATAGCACCTCGCTTTATAGCGATGTCAGCACGAGCTGAAAGTAACCGGGCAAGTATCTCCGCCTCCTTGTGTTTCTTGGCGGTTGGAATAGCCGCGGCGTATTCTTCTTCTGCCTCATCCCATCGGCCTTGGATGGAGAGAATATCTCCTCTAAGTTCTCTAATCAAGCCCCATTGAATGGCGCTAAATCCATCCGATTCTAAGCCTCGGAGAATACCTAGGAGTTCGATATGACCAGACTTAACCAATTCTCTTCCATCTCGTTGCAATACCTCGGCAAGTGTATCCATATTTCCGGATGCATTTAGATGATGGATGAATTCTATCTTCTCAACAGCAGTTTCGGTTCTTGTTCTGTACCATTCTACTGCATTATTGTGTAACTCAGCTTTCAATGATTCATCCATTGACCGAACAAGGAATTCTCTTACTAAATCGTGAACATCATAGTTGTCAGAATCAATCCTTCTGGCTAATCCTTTCTCTACTAGATCGTCTAGTAAATCCAAGTCAGCATCTAATGTACTCAGTGAGGCCAATGGCATTGGCTCACGGAATACTGCAATGGCCCCCAGAAGGCGCTTTTGGGGCCCTGATAATTTACTGAAAATTTCCTTCTCGACAAAGGCCTCTAAGGTTGAGTGGAAGGTTTCCCCAACACTACCTCGATTTATCAATTCAAGGACCAATGGATGTCCTCTTGAAAGAGTATAGATGTGAAGGAATTGTTGTAAATCAATATCTGGCATCGCAGTTAGAATTTGCCTGCTAGAATCTTGGTCTAGGCCCTCTAATGGTAGGAAATGCGCCACTGTATTACCACTAGAATCATTTTCTGGAACCACCATTCTAAATGATCTAGAGAACATAACTAGTCCTAATTCATCCGCCTCAGGTATGCGAAGGGTTAGCCCTCTAAGAATTGCTACAAAGTTCTCATCGGCTACCTTGTGCAAGTCATCTACGACAATTAGGGCAGGGGAATTTTTCAGTCCCTCGATAATTATGTTTACTGCCATTGTTACCTGTGGCACTGGGGTTGAGGAAACGTAATCGCTCAAGTCGTTGTTTCCAATCATTGCAAGCCATTCCGAACAAGCCTCTAGAAACGCTCTCGAACCTTCCCAGTCTTGACACCGGTGATAGAGTAGATTTCTTCGATGGGTAAAACGCTCGAGTAATTTTGCCGATAAGGCGGTTTTGCCTATTCCTGCAATTCCTGGCACTAATAGTGTTGTAGATTCAGATTCTAAGATTTGGGCCATTTTGGTAATTTCATCATCACGTCCAAAGAATCGGCGTAATCTAGGTAAATCATTCAGGGAATTTACTAATTGCTTCTCGATATGTTTAGAAAGATCTCTTTCAATTAAGTCGGGAGATAATGTTGACAAGTCTAGGGTACCGGAATCATCTAGATATCTCAGAATATCTACGTGTCTCAGTGGGAGTTCGGTTTTCTCTAGGGCTGTTTGTAGATCTAGATTTTCAGCTCGTCCGTCCGAGTGAATTAATCGAACAGGTTGTTCACATACCTTATCCCAGATACTGTCTGCAAGACTAACTCCTTCTGTAGTTAGGAAGTAGGCTTTCCTTTTTCTCGAAACACCCGTGACGTGAGCTTGTCGCTCAATTAGATGACCTGATTCTTTCATCCCAGAAATCGCACGAGGTACATTTGACCTTGCTATTGATACAGCATTTGCAATACCCATTTGAGAAATCGCAAAAGGCACCTCTACCTTGTCCGCGTAGTCAACATAATCACGGAGATGAAGTAAAATGCGTTCCTGAACGCCAGGACGTGTAGTAGCCATGGACGCCATTATCGCACCTGCGATTTCTATTATTCAAGAAATTAACCGTATGGTGGGCTTTATTGCTTCACTCACCAATATGGTCGGGATCAGGTACCCATTCTTCCTTTTCAGGGTCCCAAAGCCAACCTGGATGGTCATCGCTTCTAAGTCCCTTTGAATCGTCTGTTTCTACCTCATCGTATTCTTCGTCATCTTCTTCTAAGGCAATTACACCGCTGAAGAAAAGTGTACCAGCCAACAATGCAATGACTACGAAAACTATGGCAATAATCATCACAAAACTAATTCCTCCCCCACTAGATGGTGGTGAGATCTCTTCCCCTTGGATTGATTCTGAACCGCTTATGGAAAATACTGGGATTACTGGTTTACTTAGCATGGCTCCAGAGATGCCTAATTCCCATGTGGAATCCTCGAGTACTACGGTAGAATTTACTTGAATTCCACCCAATGTGACTCTAACTGTCTTTCCAGGCAAGCCAGAACCACTGAATATGATTAATTCATCATCGCTTGCTGTGGTTTGGTCAGGCGGGCCTACATAGAATTCGATTGGGACCACATTGAAAGACACAGGGGTGGAAATTTCCTTTGAACCAAATGGATCAGTCGCTACGAATATTACATTACTCAGCGACCAAGTATCCATGTCTTCATTGTAGAATCCCATTGACTTAGGGTCGTAGAAGGCGACACCGTCAATACCTATGTTGATGACCAGTCCGAATTCATCATCTGAACTTCTAGCAGGGTCATCATAAACAGAAAGAATCAATGAATTAACTCCATCTACATCATCAAAGAACTCTAACAAATCAATTTCTACTGTTGTGCAAGGGTTTTGTGATGTAGTATCAAATTCGCAATATAGAGTAATCTCTGTCTGCCAGTTTGTGGAATCAAAGGTTGGTCTATTATTATCGGCGTCTGGTGGATTATCTGCAATTACCTGTGTTTCCATCCAATCGCTGAACTCGTATCCATCATAGGATCTTGCTTTGATTAGATATTGCATGTTGTGAGTCAATATTCTTGAATCCCATTCTAACTCCCAATAACCATTAGATTCTATCTCGGTGACTGCACCTGTGAAGACATTCAGATATCCATTTGATACATCAAAGACTTCAACATCAACACGAGTAACATCTCCATCATTATCTCTTGCGACTCCACTAATAATTGATTTTTCATCAACGGCATATATCTGTCCGCTCTGAGGAGATGTTAGGCTCACAAATGGGCGGGAATTTTGATTGTCAATTTGCAAATCGATAACTACTGCTTCACACTCATCGATATCTCCCTTGCAGAAATTGGAATCTGATGCCCATATGGTGAATGTGTAGGTTGCTAAATCACGAGGTAGTCCACTGAAATCCCAAGTCCATGACCAATCTGTACCGCCTTCCGTGGAAGTAACTACATTGTAGTTCGGCCCCTCGATTTGGAAATATATCTGGTCTATATCTGTCCCACAATCGATAGGGCAGCCGTATGGGTCATGTGCGGTTCCTTCGAAAGTCACAGTCCCATCTGTGTGGGTCGATTGTGTACTCGGAGAAGTAACCGAGACAGTTGGGGCCTCAGTATTGACCTTAATTGTCCTAGTTAGAATCGGAGAATACTCTAAACCATCAAAGGCTCTGAATTCGAAAGTATAGTCGCCTTCTTGCCTGCCTGACATGTCATATTCGTAATACCAACTACTGAATGGATGGTTGTTACGGGAGACGTAACCTGGTTCTGCTCCAGAAGAATCGGTTGCATATCCAGCAGCAGCCCAGTCGCTTGTGAATGGGTCTTTGATCTCCACAGCATGAACAAAACCTTTCTGATCCCATTGGGCTAACTCATCAGTTTCGTAAATTCCTGCCCATGTTCCATCATGTGCAGAACCGGTCAAATTAACCACTCTTCTGAAAGATTCACCGTCATTTTGTATTACAGAGACACTGGGAGGGTCATTGTCTAGGAATAGAGTATCTTGATAGGTAGTATCTGAAAGAGTGAACTCCCCACTATCTAGGCCATAACCGAATTTGTAGGCGGTGTATCTGTAGAGAGATAGTTCTCTTGTTCCAGCTGAATAATCACAGTCTGGGTCATCTGTATCAAGAAGTAAATCGCCATCATTGTCCTCTCCATCTGAGCAAGAATCTTCGAATTCGTCATCTGCAAAACCGTCTGGATTATCACCTCCAGCCAAACCTCTGAAATCAAGATGGAAATTAGATGCAAGAGAGAACCATGGTGTATAGCCATCGGAGTCAGTTTCGAGGCTGTATAGGTCATTCCCTAGTGCGTCTTCAATCAATACATTCGCATTTTCGACCCTTTGGCCGTTTACCAGAGTTTGGAATCTTACTAGTTCAGCCCTCTGTACCTGGACGGCATATTTTGTTGGTTGAGTTTCGATTTTCACCTTTGATAAATCCAAGTTTGAAAGATTAGAGAAGGTGAAAACTGTGGAATTATTGTCCATATTAATTGCCAAAGGGAAATTGTAGGGGGTGAAATCGTCACAGGTATCACAGGCCCTAACTTCGTGTGGTATGACTCCGTTTTGCCATCCATTTTGCACCCAAGCTTCTTGATCCGACCAGCTGAGGAGAACAGGATGTTCTCCCGGTGGAGGGCTTGGTATGTATTCTGATTGAACAGTAACTGAGGACTTAGATACATTGTAGGTTACACTGACTCCATTCCATTCATTATTGCTGAAGAAAGCCAGCGTCCCATATTGTTGAGAATCTGCGAATCCGCTATCATAATGTTGCAATATTGCACCGGATCCTTGAACATTGAAGATATTTCTGCGAACATCTAGCAAGGCTCCGGTTGCCCTAATTCCATCTGCACTTCCACCTGCATTAATTTCGTTGTCTACAATTGTAACTCCTGATCTATGCGCCATTATAGCTGGGCAAGTGAAAGAACCACCCCACCACTTTTGCGATGAGCATTCCCCACTACCTTGAGTCGAGATTGTATTGTTAGCCAAGTAAAGTCTTGCAGGTGTAGGAGAAGGTGCTTGAGTTCCATATTCTCCAGCAAGAATAGGTTCCTGTGCGGTTTCTGAAATTGAATTGTTTTCTGCCCTTACATCAAAACTTCCCAATAGCCATAGTCCATTCCAACCACCAATAGGTCCAATGTCGTTATTGTGTATTTCAGCTTTGGATGAATATACTGCTATTCCAGAACCTTCCCCTGCTCCGGATAGTTCGTTATTGTGAATTCGCACGTCGGCTCCAGCGTAAGCAGTAATTGGAGTTCGTTGAGTAGTTGTGATTACATTATTTGCTATTTCAACATCATATTCGGTATTTCCAATTGCCTTTAGGCTATTCACATCAATACCATTGCAAGTGACTGAAATGGTAGAATCAATCACCTTTCCAGCTGAATTCCTGATACTAATCCCGAAATCACCACCGGCAAAATCTGAGTTTTCGACTCGAATAAATGTCTGAGAGGCCCAAATAGCAGACCTTCCTCCATCCCTATTTCCACAACCCTTGTTTGTTGATTGGAAAGTAGCATCCTGGAAAACCATCGGGGAAATTGGTGTGCCTCCGCCATAAATTTGCACTGCCTGACCTGTGACGCCGCTTTCTTCGTCATTGCCTGCAACATATTCACCGCCAATGAAAGTTGGTTGGGCTAAATTGGCTGCGAGTACACTGGAAGTATTGATATCTTCAAATCTCATATCTCGCAGAGTCGGGCTTGCTCCGTCAAGAACTAATACTCCATATCGATATTCATATTCCAATTGAACATAGAATGGGACACCCCATGCGCCTTCAAAATGCATACTCCTCATTCCCGATTGGGACAAATCCATTGTATCTCGAAGAATTACACCCTCTCCACAGGAGGGGTCTTCAATCCATATTTGTGAGCTCCCAGTACCCAATCCGTAACATTCTCCTGTTGCATTGGAATTCCCTGGTTCTGACCATGTTAGAGTAATTGGGTTTCCAGAAGCAGCATTGCCGCTAGAACCACAGGATGCAACTCCTGCACACAGGTTACCACGGACGTCAAGCATAGTCCCGTTTGGTAATAAAATGTCAGTTCCGGGGTCGATTATCAGTTTGGCACCTGCGGCAATTGTAACATCTCCTGTGAGTTGATGTGTTCCACTCCATCTCTCGAGTCCAGTAATGGTTCCACTGGTAGTTTCATTATTTGCAGATACTGTTGAGGCTGGGCCAACTAAGGCCAACATAGTGCTAGTCAGCATCAAGAATACTAGGAACTGGCTTCTTACTCGGGTGCCGGTCATATTCTTCCGGTATCTAGAAGTGATTTAATCATAGGGTTTCATCGAGCCGTAGGCTCGGTTGAGGAAAATTGGGAAAATGATAATCATGAATTTAGATTAAACTCAGTTCTAATCTCTTCTAGCCATGCTTCTGCATTCAATTCACCATATCCTGATTTGTTTGAATGAATCGCATCAATATCTTGTGTCTTTAGGGATGAATTTGCGAGGGCCCCCTTCACCATATTCATCTCTTCAGAATCAAATTTATTGTCTTCCCCTCGCATTTCATCTCCATGAATTTGTAGAATTAAAGCAAGAGCTCCTACAACGATTACGGTTGAATCGGAGGTTCCTGTTGAATATGCATAAGGTGAGGAGAGTTCTGTCGATGCTGTAGAGAACATTCTGACTCCTGGTGCGGTAACTTCTGGCTTTTGATTAGGAAATTTTCTCTCCTCACTCGAATAAGGATCTATGTTGGAACCTACAGAACTATTTGCCCAAATTTTCCCATCCACTGTGGAGGCACCAACCGAAATTACCCCCGGGATATTCGCTGGTATTGATACATCGTTAATATTCGCCTTATTGCCATTATTTCCAGCAGCGGCCACGACAAAAATTCCTGCATCCAATGCCTCGTTTACCGACTGTACAGTTTCAGATTGTAGATTACTCATTCCACTTCCTGGGTCGCCACCTAAACTTAGACTAATGATATCAACATCTTGAGAAATTCTACACCACCTAATCGCCAATGAGACTCTGTCCGACTGGCCTGCCTCTCCTTCAGGACCAAGGGCTAAGGCTACGGATATTGAAACGCTAGGGGCTGCCCCGACATATGTGCCATTGGCAATTAATAATCCAGCCATCAAGGTGCCGTGATAATTTTCTCCTATGTCACGGATATTTTCGTGCTCTCCAGAGTAAAAATCTCGAAATCCGACTAGATTACTATTTTCGAAATCAGGGTGAGAATAATCAATTCCAGTATCCACTATGCAGACATGGACCCCATCCCCGAAGTAGCCCTGGTTTTGCAAATCCCTAATTCCTGAAGATTGATACGCCCACTCTGAATCAGGAAGGTAAGATATCAATAAAGGTTGAATCGATGACCACGTCATTAACAACAGAACCGTTCCAATAGCGAAACTGGCAGCACCCCACGGCCATAGAAACTCCTTCATCGGCCCTAATGGCCAACGAAGCTCTCGTGCTTCTTGATCGGTTAAGCCATAGTCAGAGCCGGGATATCCCGGTGCCTGAGGGTCGACAGCGGTGAGCAACCTGCTATCTTCAGGTTCAGGCATTAACTCAAGGTCCTCGAGAGTCATTGGCTAATCAACAGCCTATTCTATCCGCTTTTCACCTATGAGGTCTTGTCTTGACCAAAGTTGCAAACGGGGTTATTCAGGTCAGAATGGCGCACCGGGTCTTCTCGAACCTGATCTTGTAAAGTACCAAACAACAAACACTAGGATAATTGCCAAAATTATTCCAATAACTGTGGTTGGTGTTGAATCATCTACTGCTTGAGCCTTGAGTGAGTATCTCTTGCTCACAGTCTCGGGTTCTTCACCAAACTCTTGGCCTTCTGTTGAGATTTCAAAGTCAAACCATTCCTGTGAAGGCCCATCGAAATCTGTCAAATTTATGTCGATTAGATAGGTTACCGAGTCCCCGGACAGAACATCTTGGGTGACGCTTGAGCTTACATTCTTTCCACGAACCGTTCCAACCAACTTGACCTTCTCAGCGTCAACTAATCCAGTATTTTCTACAACCACAGTAAAGGTGTGGATTGTTCCGAATAATGGATCTCCATTGGAATAAACATTGGAAATCTCAAGAACTGGAAGTGATGTCTTCACTCTTATGACTAATGGAGGATAGGTTCCATTATTCTTGTCTGTGACTGAAATTGTAATGATGAAATCTTCAGTTCCTGTTGCATTCTCTGGTGCAATAACCTTGATTGTGTGAGTTGTGTCTACAAATGCACCTACAGTGTGTGATGTGGCACCTGTTCGTTGCCAATCTGGTGGAAGTTGCGTGTCATCAAATACAAATTCGAATCTCTCATCTCCATTACCACTATTGGTGAATAATAGAGGTATTGACAATTCCTCACCGGGGCGGATTCCATAGACATCCAAGAGTGGCTCCCTTAATTCGAAATCATGGAATTGAGGAATTCTAACAATTACTTCTTGTTCAAACTGATAACCATCCGCTGAAGTGAATCTAATATCTACAGTGTGACCATTGGTCAGTGACTGAGCCGTAGATTGATTGGCTGGAGTTATTCGAAGTAGTAGATTGTCGTAGGTTGTGCTATTGTTGCTATCTAAACCAAACTCAAAGGTGAAAGGAGAAGTCCAATTTTCAACAGACTGATCCCATACCTCTACACTCCAATACTGACCATCGGTACCTGCGACATTTCCTGATACGGTGTAACTAGACACCGTCTCATGTCCAAGATAATCAAGTGACATTGTGAACTCGATTGAATCATATTCACCTTCATCTCCAAGGGTGGCTTGAACATCATCGAACTCACCTTCATCAGTTAGTTCTCCACCAGTTACTGATACTATTGTAGCACTAATTGTATGGTTGGAAATTCTGTCGAAGAGTATGTCCTGAGTAACCGATGCGGTCAAATCCGTTCCAGAACCTGGTACGTTGATTGACTTGCTTGTGGAATATTCCATTACACGGTCCATTTGATCGACAGAGAAGCTTCCTTCAACCCCAATCATGCCTGTAGGCATCAGGATTGATATTTCACCAGCCTCAGTCAACATTGCATCCCATCGGACACCTGCTCCTGAAGACAGAATGAATTCCACCTCATCAATAATCTCTGCACCTTGTATTTCGGATTCAGAAGCATGATGCTGTGTTCCATTAAAGTCAAGCCATTGAGTTGCAAGATATAGCCAACCACCATACAATAGATCGATGTCAACATTTCCGCCATCACTAATGTCTGCATCAATACTGGCCATTCCTACTAGATTAGATGATTCCAATGTTGCTCTAATTATCCAACGACCTGGTTCTACAGAAGCGGTCCATTGACCGTTCCATACTCCATCCTCGAATACCTTGTCAGGAACTACTCTATCTCGAACCATGCCATGTGAAGGAATCAAGATTAATTCGACTTGCTCACCAATGTTTGACAGGTCAGAGTGACTTACGTTTCCAAAAATGTTCACATATCCAGCGGTTAGCTCTATTTCTACCGAGTTTGGAGCGTTCATAGCAATGGATTCCATTTCTTGGTCGAATCCTTCTCTAAATGTTGAGACTTGCCAAGTTGTGTCTGCGGGAACAAATACACTCCATTCGCCAGCGGCGTTGGTAATTTGGGAAATATTATCATGGCCTTCGCTGGTCATTAGAATTTCTACATCGGGTACGCCCTCTCCAACGTCAGCATCATCATCGTCATCATGATCCCAGAATATTGTTCCAGACATCTCATAGTGTGTTGATGCAATAATATCGATTAAATCATTCTCACCAGCAACTAAACCTCCATCTAACAATTCGATTGAAGAGATAACGTATCGAGTTCTATCTACGGTTTGGTTTAGTTCAATATTCCATGAACCAGATGAAATAATTCCTGATGTTTGTCCAGATTCATCGGTACTGTCAAGATATACAGTTCCTAATCCATCATTAGAAGTTAGTTTCAAGTCCATATCTTGAAGATAAATTCCATTTGAATCAGAAATTCTAACTGAGAATGAAGCAAGTTCACTGGTTGAAATGGTCTCAGCGTTGTTAGCGTTTTGCTCGGATACGGTAATCGTTGTTCGAACTCCTTCAATAACTCCGGTGTCTGTCTCTACAGAATCGATTACAACAATCCACTCTCCATCTGCCAAGTGGTCAATTAGTGTACCATTCATATCGGTCTTTCTAGTGATAACTTCACCACTGTTTTCCGGATTGATGAATCTAACTAACTGATCAACTAGTGGCCCACCACTTTCATTAGTAAATGTCAGGTCTACCTTCCATTCTGGATCAAAACCAATACTTCTGCTAACTACTTCTCCACCGAAGCCGACCTCAAAGTAGGCATCGCCTGTCATTATTCGAGTTCCGAAAATATCTCCGGCACGAGCATTTGAGAGTTCTACATTGATTCGGTATGAACCCGCTTCTACAGGTACTCTTGCAAATCCTTGTGAAATCCATTCTTCACCATCTTCTGCTACATTAATCGTTAATCCTGCACTATTCTCGAGTGGGACAATGGAGAATTGGTAATTGACTAGCGTGCCATTGGTAACACTATTGTCGCCGGTGTTATCCAAGAAGAAATCTATCTCAAGGAAGGACATAGCAGGGTAAACGTACATCTCTACCGTATCATTTTCACCATCAACCATCAGAGTTGCTTCAGTTGCATTTAGCCACTCTAAATCGGTTGTAAATGTCCAGTTACCTTCGGGCAAAATTGTGTTAAATGTACCAAATTGGGTAACGTCAATATGCCACACAGCATCAATATCATCATTGGTCGCAAATACAGTAACCTGCTCCCATCCTTCTAGATTTGATGAGTAATAATTTCCTAATCGATTTAGATTTAGGTTTCCATTAACATCGTAACCCGGACGTGCGACCATTGTGATATTTTCCATACCCTCTTCGACTGTGAATCGGGTACCATTAACCACATTCAGGACACTACCAAACACTGCAGCGTCAACTACAGAACCAATCGGCAATACGACGTTGAATACACCATTTGCGTCGGTAGTTTCGGTTGTTGTGAAATTTTCCCAATGGAAAATCACCTGAGTAAAGTCAACAACCTCAGCTTGGATCGTGGAATTGGTGACTTCTGCATTTGTATCATAGTAAACTGTTCCAATTACATTCATTGATTCCCTGAAAGTAAAGGAAGTCGAAATGTCTGATTCAAGGTCAATTTGTTCCCATAATTGCTCGGAATCACTCAAGTCATGGCTGAGGATCCATTGACCTTGAGATAATTCCGCCAAGTATTCTCCACTGACGTTATCGAATACAGCAATAACTGGTGCTGCTGAATTATCACTCTTTACCAGAGTCAAATTTTCGAGACCCTCAACAGATGTTTGTGAACCATCAACGATTTGACTTAATGAGAATCTCAAATCGAATACAGTAGGTATTGGAGTTGGGAATTCAACTTGCGAATCCATTTCAGCATCGAATTCATGCCTCAACTCAACTTCATTGAAGCCGTCTTCATCCATATCCAAAGCAAAGGTATACTCTCCTGGCATGATAGGACCGAACTCGAAAGAACCGTTCTCATCTGCGGTTAACATACATGGCGCGTACATTACTTCACTACATTCTCCGAGAATAGTATCATTGTCAGATTCGGAGTGAACCATAGTTACAAAACCAGCCAAAGTATTGCCATTTTCATCGGTTAATGTTCCGGAAATGGATCCACCCGCAACATCGATTTGATGAAGTGACGGCACCCCTCTGAAAGGAACGTTAAATCCATCAATAATTTCGATTCTAGTGCCATCGTTGAAGATAACTGCTACGTTGTAATTTCCAGGTATGGCGTCGATTAGGTGGAATGTTCCAGCTTGAACCATAGGCCCACTGAACTCACCCTCTCCGCTGAAAGTACCCGTGCCGTTTAGGGTTCCATAGGAATCTAGTTCTTCATTACTGGCGTCTACGGTGAATACACCTGCTCCAATTAGAGACGAACCATTGTGTTCTTGTGAGAATGAGGATGTACCGTTTGAAGTAAATCTACCAGTTGCATTAACTGCACCCTCAATCAAGAAGTCTCCATCTGATAGGGAACAAACCGAGTAGTTCTCTGGCATTGTTCCATTTTCGTTACAATCTCCATCAACAATGTCCTCTCCATCAATTACTCCGGAGAGGGTTCCACGGCCGGTAAATTCACCGGATCCTGCTAGACTGTGCCCGTGAAGAATAGTCTGTGTGTGAGTCCCCACGAAATCATTGACTGTCATCAGACCATTGCTGATGACTTCTCCTTCACCAGTAAATGTCACTTGACCGATTCCTTGGAAAGCAAGGTCGGGGCCGTTTACGCTACCTGTAGAAGTTTCCAACATAATTGGTTGCATCTGAATTTGATCCCAAGCAGGCGACAATTCAACAACAGCATCGGTGATTGCTTGACCACTGAACGAACCGGCGCCATTCCAAATTAATCGACCTGTAGAGAATGATGGTTCTACGATGATATCCCCGTTAATTAGAGCTTGACCATTGGAATGGCCATCTTCTCCGGAGACATTAATGATAGTCTCGGATAACCACTGAGAGCCGGATACATTACCCAATATTCCAGTGATAAGGTTGACATTTCTTTCACCAATTGTTGATTCGGTTGCTACATCTTGAAGCATACCTCCACCACCGCTTGCTAATTCATCACGAGCCGCCCTTAGATCAGACTCGCCAAAGAAGGCTGAAACTCTTATCTTCCCTGCTGGAACAGTGAATGAATAATCTCCGTTTTCATCTGCATCTACTGTACCAATAGGAATCCAATAAGTTCGAGGGTCTTGATCAGTTACAGTGCCATTTTCATCGGGGACCTCTTCGCCACTAAAGGCGTCCCTTTCGATTAATATTCTAGCATTAGGGACAGGACCTATTCCGTCTAATTCAACTGTACCTTCTATAGTCGCACCGCTGTAGTATTTGACGACCTTAACATTTGAATTTGCTCTACCGATAGCAGCATAGCCACCATCGAAAATATCTGGAACGCTGTTATTGTCTTCATCGGGTGAGTCTGAACCGTCATCGTACCAATTTGCGATGACGAAGTGATTCATCATTGCACCAGGAAGCGGGAAGGCGTTCTCTAGTGGGGAACCGGGGGTTCCGCTGATAGCCCATGTTGGCCCTGGTTGTGATGGGTCAACTGTTAATCCCAAGCTTGAAGTTCCATATCCAACATAGATTCTTGCAACCATAGTTTCGAAGAAAGATTCGGTTTGCTGATACTGTATATCGACAAGCTGAATCATGTCTGTGGAATCTTCCATTGCTCCAGACTGCTGCTTGACAACATCCGACATATACTCCTGTTCATAGCGCTCAGCACTCATGAAGACAGTTGGTCTATCTCCTCGCTGAGTCTCATAGACCGATTCAATGTAATGATTCGGATCTAGACCAGAAAGGGTAGTTGGCGCGTAGAAGATTCCAGTTGTTTGACCTCTGTGGTAACTTTGATCCGCGTAATACGCTCCACCAAGCGGATACAATCTATCGTCTATTGCGAAGTAGCGAATCTCATTATTTCGTTCGATAGTTTCTCCCAAACTACCTTGATAATCCTGAACTTCGTAGACAACTTGAGAAGAAATATCATGGTACATTTCCACTAATTCATCTAAGGTAAGTGCAGTGGTCAGGAAAGCACGTGATAGACCTAACTTAGCATTAGCACGATGTAGGTTTGTTGAAACGTCATCATAACTTTCGATTAAGTCGGCAGTGTATCTGTAACCACCAATTTCGTAATGCGTTGTTTGCTCCTCATAGGGTTGGCTAGAGCCACGTGCTTGGTCGAAGATCGATTTAGCCTCTGTCTCATTTGTGGTTGCATTTCCAACTTGCTTTCCATCCTTGAAGACGAACCACATTGGTTCGGTTGGAAGTCCATTTTCATCAAGTATGGTACCGTGCATCAAATCTGTAGTAATCTTCAGGTTTCCAGCTGTAAAGGAAGAATCTTGTACCTCCTGTACATTTTGATAGATTAGTACCAAAGAACGATCGATTACGAATTGCTTTTGACCTGGTCCAAGTGATAGAATATCATGGAACTCCTCAACTTGTTCTGTTGTTAGGTGGTTCTGAATGGCTTGGGTAAATTCCTCGCCAAATTCTCCGTTTCCGGAATATTGCCTATCTCCTTGAGCCAGTGTGGCGATAAACATAGCAAGTGTATCTTCTTGACTGGAGGATAGTAACATTCCACCACTATGAGGAATACCGGACTGGAAGTTATCAGCAACGGTAGGGTGCTCTCCCGAATCCAATGCTTGGAATCCATAATCCCACCAAGAGACGAAAGCGGGTCTTTGGCCAAAGTCCTCATCAGAATCTTGTTCTGAAAGCCATTCATAGGCCATATTCCAACCTCCGCCGTTGAATCCAGGGCCGAATGTTCCCATGTACCAACAACCATTTCCACAATTTGCTGTTGGATTGTATGAACTGCTGTCTAGAAGTGAAAGCCCTCCGATATCGAATCTCATTACGTCTGGAGTAATATCGTAAATTACCTGATCTACATCTCCCGAAGCAGTCTCACCTCTTGGAATACCTGAATCGATACCGTAGGTTGCATGTTGAGTTGCCACCAGCATGAATACTAGCACTAAGGCTGGAATCATCGGCTTCTTCATACTAGCAGTTCTAGCAGAACGGAAGCGAGCTCTTGGAGTTCCAATTCCTGCGCGACGCCATTCTTTGATGAAGCCGGAGAAATCAGCCATATTCCAAAGAGCGGCGATTCCGATAGCCCCAACAACGGCCATTGCAGGAGTTGCGTTTAGAATGAATCTACCAGCGGTCCAAGCCATGTATGAAGCGATTAGAACCCACAAACCAACGAGCGAAAGGCCTTGCTTTTCTTCTCTGGCCCCTCGCCAAAGTAGGATGAATGCATAACCTAATGCAATCAGTGTAACAATCGGGCCGAAGGAAGCGAATAGTACACCTCTACTCGGGGCCTGAGCCTCACCGATTGTTCCGAATATCTTGTTCTTTGAGAAATAGAATCCACCAGTGAATAAGATGTCCCAGCCGTCGTAATATTCAGCGGTTTGTAGAATCCACAATGCCGATAGAATACCGCCAAATAGCAAGCCACCGCTTCCTAATACCAATAGCCAAGGTTTGTCGCGGAAGCTAGATGCGACCCAACCTAATGCGATTGTAAATCCAACAATGTAGAACATAGGTTGGAATCCACTTGGGGCCCATAGTAGGTTAAGTCCAGGCCATATGTAGAATGGTAATGGGATTAGGAATGTTGTGAACATCATCTGCAAAGCGGCCGAGGTAAGCGGTAGGCTGTCACGTCGGCGGAACATATTCAGAACTATTTGGAAAGCAAATGCGAGGAAAAGAATACCAGGACCGTAAACGAATCCTTTCCAACCAAGCGCTACTGTAGAGAAGCTAATACCTGCTAGTGTCGCATAGGACATCATAACTGGATTTCGATTCCACATCTCGCGAATTCCAGCAACCAAGTAAAGTGGATTGGCGCTTGGGTCGCGGAATACCCTTTCACTACCAATTTCTCCTAATGCTCGAACCCAGAAGTAGATGGCTAGGGTTAGGAAAAGAAGTGCAAAGGAGTCGTGGTCTGCTAGACCAAACGTTGAGTGGCTAATGTGCCCGGGCATCAATGCCATGAGCCATGCAGCGAATATTCCTGCCTGTGCGCTGTGAAGGCGGTTTGCAATTCCAGCAACTGGCAGAACAATCAATGCTCCGAAGATGGCTGGCAAACCTG
The DNA here is from genome assembly GCA_002502175.1 of Euryarchaeota archaeon UBA19. GTDB lineage: Archaea > Thermoplasmatota > Poseidoniia > Poseidoniales > Thalassarchaeaceae > MGIIb-O1. Next base: position 57,188 of record DAPQ01000075.1, read on the forward strand.
CAACGGACCACCAAACGACTTCTTCGGCTGCGATACCAGTTAGCCATTCAAGAGCGAGGCCACCTAATGCTAGGCACCACGAAAACAGTGGGGGTCGAGGATTGATTCCTCCACTAGGGTAGGATCGGTCAGCATCGAAAATGAAGTGTGCATGCTCAGCTACAATGTAATCTACAACCCTCTTCATGTACCAAGGGTCTGAACCTCCAGTCATATCCCAAAGCCCTGTTATGTTTGCATTCATTGCAGGAAGGACGTTCCAACCGGTTCTAATCAAGAGACCAACAATTACTGCAGAGCCAACTAGGATGGAATAGGAATTATCTCTCCACCATAAGCGGAACTGACTAGGTTCACGACGAGGGGCAATATCCCCGAACCTTCCACTAGATGCAAGGATGATTGCAAGTACATTCAACCAGAACGTAATGAAGAACCAAGAGAATGCACCACCGAAGTCATTACCGGCTAGGAATTCTAATTGTTCAGGGAGGCTAACTCCGATCTCAACCAAGTGAGATAGAGTGTAAATTAGCCAATTTACCGCAACTACTGCCCCTAGAACGTGCCATCTCTCAGCACGACAGAAGGCTACAAACATCACTACTACTGAGGTTACTAGAGCCCACACCCCTCCAAGGTAATGGTGTTCCTCAAAGGTAGCAGCATCTGAGATAGTTGCTATTGAATAGAGTGGAATTAAGTTAACAATCAAGAGAATGAATGAAGTGATTAGTATATCACGATGCTCTGAGAAATCTATTTTCTTTGGAAGCCTATCGAACAAAGATCCATTTCCACCATCATACAAAACTCCCCTGAACAATACAGCAAAAATTGTTCCAAGCATCAATGATGCAGCATAGAAAGAAAAGAAATTAGCGGCTATACCGGCCCTTTGGACATCGATTAATAGATTCTGTAAACTATCTCCTTCAGATAGTGCCAATTCCGGCATAGAGGCGGCATAGGCCACAGAAACGTGAAACCCAGCGACCATAGAGAATAGGATTGTTGCTTCCTCATTTCTATTCGATTTTACAAGAATGAGTGTTGACATAGCCACGAATGCAAAAGTAGTTGCTAGTATGGCGTCAATAAATCCGAGTATTTCCAGGGCTATCGGTCCGACTGCAAAGAGTAGTACGAATAGCGAGTTTCGGTTTAATGGTGAATCTTCTGGAAGGGCAGATACCCAAAACCTTCCCATTACAGCCGCTAACGCGGCTGCGACGGGGAGGATAACCAACTTTCCTGTGTCAATCATCGCATCATCAGAGAGGGATGTGGCAGCGAAGAGTAACAGAAGTAATCCTGCTAACACCGCTGGTGCCGAAACCAGTCCATTGTACTGGCCGACGTCCCTCGTTTTCCCGTTTTCATAAGACATTATTTTCTCACCGTCTATTTGCAGCCTAAAGGCTCAGCGTCGCGGCGACCCAAACTTCTGTTATAACCGTTCTCGGAGTTTACGCTACGTAGTAGCGAGCCTAGTTTTCAAAAAAAACGGTCAAAGTGCCCGATATGCAATATCTCTCCGATAATGTGAGCCGGCCAAATTGATTTCTTCGATAATGGCGTAGGCAGCGTTTACTGCAGTTGGAAGATCAGATGCCACAGCGGTTGCCGATAGGACTCTTCCCCCACTCGAAAGAAGTTTTTCTTCTTCATCCCGAAGGGTGCCGGCTTGGTGTACAAATGCGATAATTTCACCTTCTTCGATTCGAGTATTTTCGCCGGTAATTTCTCTACCGGTCTTTGAAGGACCTGGGTATCCTTCAGAGGCTAAAACTACAGTGACTGCGGACTTGTCAGAAAATATCGGATGATAACTCTCAATCCTACCCTCAGCAGCTGCTAGAAGCATTTCACCAAGGTCACTTTCTATCAGTGGAATTGTGACTTGAGTTTCTGGGTCTCCGAACCTAACATTGTATTCGACTACGCTCGGAGCACCTTCATCATTAATCATAAGCCCGACATAGAGAACTCCTCGATATGGAATTGGTTGATTGCGCAAATGATGATGCATTGGATTGACTATTTCCTGAATCACCCTTTGCCTCACTGATTCGGTTACAACAGGAGCTGGAGCATATGCACCCATGCCGCCAGTATTTGGCCCAGTGTCTCCATCTCCGACTCTCTTGTGATCTTGACTTGCGGGTAGGCAAATGTATCCGGATTCATCCATAATTACCAACATAGAAGCTTCCTCCCCTGCGAGGAATTCTTCTAAGAGTACAAATCCATCAGTCGAAATCGATTCTCGGATGAAAACGCTAGCCTCCTCAAAATCCTCAGTTACCACCACGCCCTTTCCGGCAGCTAGTACATCTCGCTTGATTACCCAGGGTGGTGAATATCGAGATAGGGCGCTATCGATGTCGGAATCTGACTTCAAAATTTGCACACCTGCTGTGGGTATTCCTAATTCTTCCATCACCTGCTTTGCGTAAATTTTGGAACCTTCTAATTCGGCACCTTCCGAATGAGGTCCAAAACTCGGTATCCCCTTTTCCCTTAATGAGTCTGAGAGTCCAGAAACCAACGGGGCTTCGGGGCCAACTACAACTAGGTCAACCGATAATTCAATTGCAAGTTCAACCACTGTGTTTACATCGGTAGCAGAAACATCATGATTGACTCCTAACATTGAGGTCCCTGCATTACCAGGACATGTATGAATTGAGTCGACTGAGGGGCTTTCCGAGAGCCCGATTGCGAGGGCGTGCTCTCTTCCTCCGCTTCCAACTATCAGCACCCTCAATCCGGCCATATTACATTCGCAATCGACTAGCAAATTAATGCATTGCAATAGTAAATCTCTTGCAACTTGGTGGTTGGAAGATCAATATGGAACAGACTTCAATCCGAGTCTGTAGCCTATTATATTGAACGAGCGATGAATTATTGGGGTCAAAACAATGATTGCAATAATTGGTGGAGTTAAATCAGAATGCATCATTATCTGGTCTCTGAATAAAATTGCAGCAGCTAGGAATATGAAAATTGCAAAGGGAAGAGTGTCTAATAGAGGGGCTTTTGAACTAACTTCTCCTTCCCTTTTCAGCCCCTGTCTGCGTTTTACAAAAGAACCCGCCATATCACCCAACATACAGGCTAACCCTAGGGTGAATCCAAGCACAAATGCAGCGCTCCATTCATTCCCAATCCAAAACCAATCCGAAGGTTCAGAGATTAACAATGGGTCGATGAATGGCCGGTTTGAGGAAGGAGTATTTCCTTCCCAAATGTAATGCGAAATCATAACCAGTATTCCAGAAAAGACGCCCCCTCCAATAAGCCCCTCCCAAGACTTACCATCACCTAGTAACCTATTCCCATCAGAATGAATTTTACCTCCATCGATCTTGTGGTTTTCAAAGCCGAATTTATCAGGAATCCATTTTCCAAAAAGCATTGCTCCTGTATTTGCTAAATATGCAGGCCCGTATAGAATTAAGACGGTTAGCACGTTAATCGCAAAATCTCCGGCTGTAGCATCGGGGAAAGCAAGGTCCGCCATGCTTGACATTAGTCCCGCCATATACTCATGCGAGAAGAACTCTCGGTTTCTTGCACATGCCGCCGATTCCTTCATTGATTACTTATTGTACGCGTCATCGATGAGTAAATCGAAGACTATGCTATTGGCAACATTTTTGCTAACCGCTTTAGCCACAACAACCTCCCTTAACGTCGTAGCACAACCATCCGAAATTATCATTGATTCAAGGGTTGAATGGATTGAAGATCGCTCACTAGAGGTCGATTTACGAATCGTTTCCGGAGGTGATTTAACGCTTAATGGACTTACTCTCGATATAAACGACAGAGTGAATATTTACGTGGAATCTGGCGGTATACTAAACGTCCAAAACTCACATATCCAAGATAATAATCCTCCGACTGGATTAGCAGGTTACGGATATTGGGATGAAGATAATCGTTCGGCTGTATTAATCCCTGGTTCAGATTATGATGGAGCGTTCGATGCCACATTTTATTCGGGAGAAACTAGCACATTTTACGGAGGTCAGGCTATCATCGAAGGGCAAGACCCCATCGATCTGAACGGTAGTGAATTTACCCTCTCTTTCGATTCCAATACAGACGATGTTTGGGTTGATTTAGTTGGATATGGACATCAATCAGTTCATCTTGCTACAGTAACCATGACTCCTGATGTAGGATCGGCCATTACCTACAACGCTATTGAATTAGAACATCGCAATATGATGGGCTTAGATCAGGATAGTGATACCTGTGTGTTAAATGTCGCCGGAACTGCTGATTTTGATGAGGCTTCAATTCTAGGGTGCATGGTGGTTGTTGATGGAATGATGACCTTGCATTCAACCACAATAGACAGAACAGGACCAATCATTTCCAACAAGGATGCTGAACTTATTCTCAGTGGTCAAACTACATTCTCTATGAGTAAAGATGACCATGATGTGCGTGCACATGCAAATTCAAGGTTGCATTGGGGAGAATATGTGTTAGGAAGTGGCGGCCACACAGACCGCTGGGAGAAAATCATGGATTCTCAAGAAGTTCACTTTGATGCTGCTGGAGTTTTATTCAGGATTCTGAATTTTGGTCAATACGAAATAACTTCATCAACATATTTCAGCGATGAAAACGGAGTGGGTCTTATTGACTCAGGCGATACTCGAACCGTTGAGATAGGTTGGGCAGATGGAAGTGTTTGGACTGAATCCGCGAGCATAGAAATCATTGAATATCGAACTGGATGGAATATGGATGAAACACTGGACGATTATGGCGGTGGAATAATCCCATTGACTTGGGATGAAATAATCGTAATCGACGGAAATACGCCACAAATTGAATTTGTTTCGCTTGATTATCAAGAACCAACCGAGAGCGTTTCAAGAGGAAGTAGTGGCGTTGGCTTGATGGCAAAAATAGCAAATCGTGGAACTGCTCCTGCCATTGTATACTTCACATGTGATGTTACTGAAACTGGAGCCGCGGCGCAAATGACAAGTTATCCAGGCGGTTTGGTGGAAGCAGGAGAGGAAGTCACAATTCAATTCTCTTGGATGAATAGCGATGTGGACAATGCAAGCTTGACCTGCGAGATACTTACACCTACCCAATTGGTAGATGAAGATGCATTTGGAGGCGGTACCGCTTCAAGCGAGCAAATTACCTGGGTTGATGCAGAAGATGATGAAGATGGTTCAATTCTACCTGTTGTTGTTGCGTTTGCAATAGCGGTTGTAGCAATGGCAGCGTTCTTCTTCAGGATGACAAAATCATCTGAAGAGGATGAAGAAGAATTGTATTAGCAGCTCGAGACTTGAGTCCAAGACTCATCTGTATCTGAGCCATCATCTCCACCACCAAATTCTGCAAGTTCGTAATATGTGGTTGACACGTGGGCGGTACGATCTCCCCACGGTGGCCCTTGAGTTGCGGATACGGTGAACTCGTAGCAGCCGAAATCAGACTCTTCCCAATCTTCTCTGGGTATGAATTGCATGTTAATTGCGATATCTTCTACGGAGCCATCGAGAACTATCTCTGAACCGAAATCCCCCACAACTGCCGAACCAGAACCATATTCTCCATTCATTGAATCCCATGTGGCATCACCGTTGATTACTGTCACCGTAGGATAAGAAATAGCAGTCACCCCATCCTTGGATAGGGTCGCAGTAAGTTCGAAATTAGCGTGGGGCAAGGGCGCGGGAGGATTTCCTACGTTAGTTTGTAATCCGACCCATGCTTTCAGACCTACACCGATAACACAACTGTCTTTATTTCCTGAGCAATCATTCCCTTGACCCATTGCGCCAACCGCGAGATTTTGTGTTGTGTCAACAGTTCTTGCCAAGTGACCAGAATTCAATATAAAAGAGTCCGAAGAACTACCTGAATCTACAGTTACGATGTAACGAGAATCGGTAGCCGCATTACCAGAGTAGAATTCATCTATTGGAAGAACCAATCTGCCGTATTTTCCGTTTGCATCATTGAGGTTTATTGACAAGGGCATGACTGATTCCCAGACTTTTTCTCCACCGTAGGTTATCGACACATCAGCATCACCTGAAGATCCGCCGAAAAATCCGCCCGATTCTCGGATAGTGAGGGTTATTGTTTCAGCGTCTGATGATAAATCGCTGTCCGTAATCGTAAGTGAGCTGGAAAAGAGACTACTGGATATGAATGGTGAAGCAAGTAGAAGCAAGATTGTTACAGAAATAACTTCGGTAAATTTCCTATTTACTCCATCCCAAATAAGGAACCACCCCGCTCCCGCTAATAGAATTGGCACTATAATTGCCAAGGCATATTCACTCTGAATTGATGGGAGTGAGTATAACCACATCGATACTATTGACACTACTGCCAAACCAATTCCGATATAGAGGGAGTTAGGTACTAAGGTCTTTTTTTCTGCTTCAGGGGCCGCTACAGCGACTATCTCATCTGCTGGTTGTTGAACGTCCATAGCCTTCTTCAGCAATCCGCCATCACTCATGTCAGTAACCTCTCAATTGAGCAAGGCGTCCCTAGCGTCGGTTATCAACCCAATGCCACCATAGGTGGCAGAGCACAGATTATCGATGATTAGAACAAACGTGCATCTAGAGGTTCTAACTCATCTGATTCCTCATCATTGGTTAGCCTTGAAGATCTACCTGCAAATGCTGCTGCTGCTAGAGCTGAAATCATCAATGTACCAATCAATTCGAAGCCAGGAAGGTAAACACCTCTAATGTAAATCGTCATGGTTTGAATTTGGTAATTCGGGATACCTTCCGTTCTCACCGAATATTCAGACGTGGCTTTGAATTGTAATGAGAAATAAGTATCCGTCCAACCTTGGTTCTTTGGAGTTCTCATCTGAACTCTAATCTTCTCTGGAGGAGCCATAGATTCGATTTCTACACTGACCAATGGAATGCTTAGTTGGAATCCATCATCATTCAACTGATCATAATTTTCAATTTCAATATTGAATCGGTCCAGAGCATTGCCATCGTTATAGACATCGAAAACCAAGTTGTAATCGACCTTCGGACGTAATTGCAAGAAAGCGACTTCAGATGCTACTCGAAGTCGGCTGAACTGGCGAATAATCGCCATTACGTTAGCAGCTGATGGTTCGCTGGTAACAGGGACTCCATTAGCCATTGTCACCTCGGCACTGACCGTTACTTGGTGCTGTCCTTCAGGCGCTCTAAGTTCAGCCCTAACTAGAACTTGGAAGGACACCTCAGAGCCTCCTCCAATAGACATAGTAGCGGGTCCGGAGAAGGCCAATACGCCGGCTTGAATCTGAATCCTAACCTTTTCTTGATGAACGGTTGGATTCTCAATTCGGCAATTGATAATACTCGATCTAGTTGCACCCGGATATACATCAATTGGTTGCGGTTGGTCGCATGTCAGGGTGATGTCAGGAACTGCACCTTGAGCCTGAACAGGTGTTGCTGCAGCCCATGTGCTTAGGAAGTACACTAGCAGTATCATTAGGGCAGGTCGAACCTTGCTTGCAGTGCTCATCATCTCGGGGCCGACTTAGGCCGTATTTAGGGGTTAGCACCGTCGGCTTCGCTGTATTCCATTTTCTAACCACTAATTCTTGTTTGAGATTACAGTTTGATTCAGATATTTTTTGACCGTGATTAATCAGCGAAATTAGGATAATTTGGTGGACCCGACCGGATTTGAACCGATGGCCACTCGGTTATGAGCCGAGCGCTCTAACCAACTGAGCTACGGGTCCTAACTGACTCTCGACAGCATCAGCGAGATGAACCTTATTCTCCTTCAGCAAGAAAATTTCAGTCAAAAAAGCCCTAAGTTGATTCAGAATTATTGACGAATATCTCTGTTTCCAAACACTGAATATTCAAGCATTAGAAACCTGTCGGCAACTCATGGCGAAGCTTTGGGTGATGTTCTTCACATCTCTTTTGCTAGTATCAGCAATGAATTTCTATGCAGTAATTCGAGAACCCGATTTGATTGAAATTGACGAGATTCATGAATATCCAAGGGAATCTGTGAAGGTCAAAGGAGTGCTAACTAGCTTCGTAGTAGACCCATATGGTGAACAAGCGGACAGAATTGATCTGCAAGTTCGAGAAGTGGATGGTCACTCGGTAGTCGAGGTTCGATGGTTTGTAGACCGAGATAATGAGATTCCTCCCATTGGAACCATAATTACTGTAGAAGGTGAAGTCACTGAATGGAACGGTCGAATTTGGTTGTCATCAAATGGATACGGTGCAATAGTGTGTGCTGATTCCGATTGTGACTCTGTAGAATACACTGCTATGCAATTGGTCGAAGTTGCAATGAATCCACAGAACTTTGCTAACATGTCGGTAAAAGTAGATGGTTATTTGTCTGAATCTCTTGAACCGGATGTAACATATCATTCATTGAGCCTAATGGATAACCCATCCTATGGAAATGCAGACCATTTATTGTACATGCAAGTGGAAGGGAGAGTAATCGATTGGATAGAAGCAGGAAGTCATGTGGAAGTTTCTGGGTGGCTACAATATGATCAGCGTTCCCTTCGCTGGAGATTACTAGTGCAAGCAACCGCAATCGAAGTCCTAAACGAGGGATCGGTTGTTGACTTGTCATGGGAATTAGAACCCTACACACTGACCTATGAAGTTGGAAAGAATGTATCAATTGAAGGAACCGCAACCCAATCATCCGGCACTTGGTGGTTAATCGGAGATGCTCCGACTGACCGGCTCTGTTTACTGCCATCACAAGAAGATGTAGATGCAGGATTGGAGGGTATCGAACGGAAATGGTATGGTCGATTGGTCTGGTCAACAGATGAAGCAACCATCTGTCTTAGAGCGGATGGATATACGGCGGAAAATAACGCAGGTAATTTTGGAGATGACGTAACTCCTCTGCTAGATGTTGCTGAGAATCCATTTGATTATCTTAATCAGAACCATACATTCGAAGGATGGATAACTGACCCTATATCTCCAGATTATGACAAAGGATACGTCGGGGACGGCCCAGATTACTTCGCTCGCCAAACCAAACTGAGAATTCACCTAATTGGCGAGCATGCAGAATATATCGAAGGTGGTCAATCAATACGATTCAATGCGACAATCATTTGGTCAGAAAGCGAAGGACGAGTCATTCTTGAAGCCCGTTCTTGGACTCTAGGTCAGCCGCCATCGCCAAACACTCTGAACTGGGGGGATGGTTACAACTCCTGGAAATGGGATATTGGAAAGCTCGTTGTAATTAATGGAGAGGCGATTATGGACGAGGACGGAAACCAATGGATTCAGAGATCTGGATCTGAAGAAAGGGTCTGTTTACTTGGGGACGGAACTGAGGCAAGTCAAACAGAGGGGCAAGGGCCTCTAGATTGGACTGGAAGATTATCTACCACAGAAGATTCTGTTGGGAATACAATGCAATTCTGTATAGATGTCAGATGAGGTGTTGAAATGGACCCTTGGTTAATCGATTTTGGTTGGTTAATTGGGTCATTTATTTTTGGAATATTCCTTGGTTGTTTAACGGGCTTAATCCCTGGATTCCACGTAAACAACGTCGCTCTGATTGCTTTGTCACTATCACCTGTTGCTGTCGGAATTGGTATCCCCTTAGATGCAGTAGCAGGAATTATCGTTGCCTGTGGAACTGTTCATACATTCCTCAACTACATTCCAAGTGCATTGGTAGGAGCACCTGATGACAATATGGCACTAGCCTTGCTTCCAGGCCACAGGATGTTGATTTCTGGCCAAGCCTCACAAGGCGTTGCATATTCCGCTCGCGGCTCCCAAATGGGTATGCTGATGTCAATCCCTCTGCTAATTGTTGCGCGCTTACTTTTCGGAGAAAATCCCGGATTGGGTTTGTATGAAGCAAGCCGTGAACAATTACCATGGATTCTATTATTCATCTCCATATTCCTAATTTTGACTGAAACAACTCGATTACCATGGCCAGTTTGGTCGCAAAAAATAACTCAGAAGCTAAAATGGCCATTGAAAAAACCGCTAGAATTTACTATACCAATGGGTAGACTCAGTATTCGAAGACGATATGATGCGATTGATTTCCGACTTGGAGAAAGTTCTAGAGTCGCTGGAATACTTGTTGCTACAGCCTATTTCTTACTTACCGGATTCTATGGCTGGGCGGTATTCGAATTACCCGCTAGATCACCGGTTGGCATCCCATCTGCTTCCTTGTTATTCCCAAGTTTAGCAGGATTATTTGGGATTGCAAACCTCATTGACATCTATGTAACAACAAGCGAAATCCCACCCCAAGAACAAAATTGGGAAATGCCAGACCCTAAACCCCTAGCAGTTCCAACATTCCTTTCAGCCGTGGTTTCATCTGTTATGGCAATTCTTCCTGGAATGACTGCAGCACAGGCAACTGTCGTAGTCATGAGTGCTCGAAACTTTTGGGGTAAACTTACCGATCCCAATTACATTCCAGCAGATTTCGAGCATGGGACTCAACCTGGATTTGAACAGATGCCACAGATGATGGTGTTTGAGGGCATGGAAGACCTAGAAGATGAGGACCGTTTATTATTCCAAGAGGCACTCTCCGAAGCAGGTGCTACACCAGACTTGGATTTGGTGAATAATAATCAACAAAGAGATCTAGAGATTATCGCGATTCTTTCGTCTGTTAATACCGCTGTTACAGTCATGGTTCTGGGTTTCCTATACATGGTAGGAAGGCCACGTTCTGGAGCCGCTCTAGCATTGAACATGATGTACCCAATCGATATCTGGAATGCTGTTGAGCCGCCTGCCGATTTCGTTAGACTGCTCGCTATTACAGTAGCTTCAGGATTATTTGCTGTCCCAGTAATGATTGAGGTCGGAAAGGGTATGTTGAAAATGCACGAATTAGTACCTCTCAGAAACCTAGTGATTTCTGTTAGTGCTTTCATTACCATTCTAGTTTGGATCTCCACAGATTGGATTGGAGTGGGAACTTTAGTTATTGGTACAATGATTGGCCTTATGGCACCTAGGATAGGTATCCGGAGGTCACATGGAATGGGTGTAATTCTAGTGCCAATTATGATGTATACCTTCGCAAGGGAATTAGATGCATTCGGCTTTGCTTGAAACCAGAATATTTTCTGAAACTAGGCGGTGTGCTCCGTAACACTAGGTAACACTAGAGTCGAATCGCTTATTTCCCTCGTGCATGCGAGGGGGGGCTAGAGTGATACCATGGACAACCAACAGAAGGCAAGCGCATTATTAGTAATCGGACTTGTATTAATTGGAATTAATTTTCTAGCATTAGCACCCTTTGTAGCAGGGCAAGTAGAGGCTGGAGTTCAGGACGTTGTAGCCGATGGCTACGACGGCTATGATGACGACGGAAACAAAAACTACACAGCAGATTATGACGATGAATGGTTAGTCTCGACCTCGGAGAGAGTATACTTCGCATACTCTCTAGATAACCCTGAGGGTGTTGATGCGGGAGAAGCTCATGAATTTACGAAAATGGGACCTTTCATCTACGAAGTCACAACAACTAGAGAAATTCTAGATTTTGATTATGATGCTGGAGAAATCACTTATTCTGAATTTGATAGTTTTGAGTGGTGCGAGGATTGTACCTGGACAGATGACAATGGAGATTCACACAACTCTGTACCTGGTTCAACCAATATAACCCAAGTAAATATCCTTTGGAACACTCAAAGAATCGCTGGAATTTCAACTGGAATAACCTATGGTGAAGTGTTCGCTAAGGCTGGATTCGTTAACAATATGATTGCCAATGATTTGCAAAACCGAGCGCCTTCAATTTGGGCCTCAGAAGACATTTCTGGAATGGTAGATACATTCTCTCTAAGTTTGCAAGCAACGGGTATGGACGAGGTTAACGCGTCGATTTTGGCTCCATCAGGAGTTCTTTCTGGAGCATATGTTTCTGCAACTGGAGGAGGGACAACCAGTGACATACTGAACAACACTCAGACATTCTTCCCTTATGCAGACAGCATTCTATACGGGGCGCAAGATCCTTCGACTGGTATTTGCATTGCATTAACTTGTGACATTGGCCCAATGCTAGTAGCAGGTATGGGCGCTCCTGACGGAGGGGTGGTTACTCAAACTCGTGCTGCGCTATACGGTTATGCAGATGCAGGAGATGATATGGCAGCAATTGACCTCGCTGTATTTGCACTTGCAGGCAATACCTTCCTAGCCCATGGTGGTGGTGCTGACCTGACTCAAGTTACCGATCTAAGACAGAGATTGGACGAAGTCAGTGGAGTTGACATTACCAACCCAGATGTCTTGAATGGTGTAATTTTTGGAACACCAGACGCTGAAATTCCAAACGGACTTCTTTCGGTTTCGGACTACAGTGGCATCCCACTAAATGGAATTGCCCTCTTCCTATTAGGCGCACAAGGTGACCTATTTGGTACAATGACCACTTATGGAATAGGACTCACTCAACTGCTAGGGCTTTCAGATTATGGAGGAGAATGGATTGGTCTAGTTGGCACCCCGACTGAATTTGAGATGATTCTCGCAGGTGGCCAAGGTACAATGAATGCCGATGATTGGTGGCAAATCTCCTTCGGAAGTGAAGAGCCTATTGCTGGCGGTTACATACCAATTGGCTTGAACAGAGCTGAATTTGAAGGCACAATTGATATGGATGTCGCTAAGGTACAGGAGATCCTTTACACATCTCCTTATGCATTGACTTCTGACTTTGCTAGTATTTTCATGTATGGTGAACTATCAGGAAGCACTCTCCCTGCAGAAGAAGGGGGTGCAACAACTGATTGGAACGATGCTTATGTTGCTGGGTTGTATGATATCTCAGAAAGTGACGCTGCTGCGGTACGTAGTTGGGTCGCAGACTTCATGTTCGACCAAGTTATTGGCGCGCTATTGGGCTTCCAATACGGCGGTTCTGCTTACATCACCCAGCCAGTCGATAACTGGTTGTTTGGTTGGAGAGATATTATCGTAGCCGATGTTGTTTACGCAGAACCCGACAATATGGCCTTGGGTTGGGTAAGTCTCGAAACAAATGAAACATACTTCGGCTCGGATAGCGTTACTACTGGAGATTATGATGTCTATGTCGCAAGTACAGAGGGCGATGATATGGGTCAAAGATTACGTCAAGGTTACATTAACTCCGACGGAGATGGACATTGCGATTTCAAGTTGAATTCCGATGGAACGATGGCAGATGCAGACTCAAGTGGAATGTACCCATGTGGAGATGGCGAATTGTACGGATTCACCGAGCACCTCCCATGGAGAGCACCGCATAGGGAGACTTCCACTCTTGGATTACTATCAGCCCATGTGGGTAACGACAACACCGTAGTTGCTGGTGCTGTTGGCGGTATCGCAGATAGTGAAAATTCGTTCAAGGTCAACCTTGTAGGATATGCAATGGCTGAATCAGTACCTGGAGATATGGAGACATACAAAGGAATTGAAATGAGGGCGCACACCGTAAACCTAGACCCTTCACAAAACCAAATTCAAGCCAAGCTAATCGGCTCAGGCTCGTTTGTTGATGTACTTCCAGGTGCATTACCTGTATACTTTGGTTCAACTGTAGACATCAAGGTAGAGCCAGTTACCCAAGTAGCGATGTACGGGAAATCCGTCTCGATGTTCCACCTAGACCTAAGAGGCCCTGGAATGCTAAATCCAGAGATGGATGTAGACACACATCCGGTATTCGAAATTCACACCTTCTCAGAAATTGCGGATGAAGATGCTGAAACCTTCCGGTGTCGAGTTCTGGACAATATGGAACCTATGTACTGGACTGATTTCGGCGGAAGCGGGGATTGTGAATTAGAAGGAACTGCAACAATTGATCGTGTGACTGCTGTATTGTACCTCGCAAGCATAGCCATGATTGCTATTGGTGCTCTAGGGTTCGGCGGCATAGGACCTATTGCTGTATCAAAAGACGAAGATTGAGGCTGCCCTATACTTCGGCTGGCAGAGCCAGCCGTGGGCGCGCTTGCGCGAAGGGTTCAACCGTTGACCGCGAGACGTAAGGTCAATGGAAAGGGGTCCAGCAAGGCTAGCAGTGGCCATCATTGCTCTATTGACCATAAGTCTGCTTGGTCCCTCTCCAGTTTTACAATTAGATTCCTCTAATGAAAATCGAGAGACGGTAAAAAATTCCTCATGCGTAGTTTGTATTAACGAAATAATGCCTAATGCGGATGGCTCAGATCAAGGAATCTTTCCTCAGGGTGAATGGGTTGAGTTGTTAAATACCGGGTCTAGTTCTGTGAGTCTTGAGGGTTGGACAATTGTCGATATTGGCGGATGGACACATCCAATCAATGAAACTAGTTGGGTAGGATTTAGTGATTTAACTACACCTTATCATATTGAAGCAGGAGCATACGCAGTTATTGCTGAAAATGAAATTGGAACTCTAAGAATAAACAACGCTGGAGAGACTATTTTCCTGACAGATGAACAAGGTGTTGTAGCTGATGAAGTCACCACAGGGCAAGCGTCAAATGGAATTTCCAAAATACCATCTAACGGAAGCGCGGAGTGGATTGACTCAGAACAATCAACCCCAGGAAGCCAAAATATTGGAGGTGTGGATGACGAAAATAATCCAGAAACGCCTGCTGATTTACAACCTTCAGAATGGAATGGAAAATATGATGTCAAGTTCACTCGTCTTATGCCGGGTGAAGTACCTAACCGGGATAACGATTGGTTTGAATTGAGTAATTTGGGTAATGAAGTTGCAAATTTAACCGGCTGGACCATAGAACGCATTAGGTCCACAACACCCTGGATATCCACATTCAACGAACTAGTGATACCTGCGGGAGGGTCGATTGTTCTAACCGAAAATCCGGACAACCTATTTTTGGATGGAGGTATATCTGCAATTGATGGGAATGTTGTGATGAACAATATGCCTTGGCTTGTCGATTCAGGAAGTGCTCTGCAACTAAAATCACCAAATGGAACTGTGGTTGATGCGGTTGTATACGGAGGCGGCGATGCTGAAATCGAGGGTTGGAATGGCGGCGCTATTTCAGTACCAGGGGATGGGACCCCGGGATTGATTTTGATGCGAGGCTCTGGCTGCGGAGATAATCCAGATACAGACACGGGTGAAGATTGGGAGTATAGATGGATTAGAATTGGAGCCTCAACCTTCTGTGATGGAGGAAAAATTACACTAGAAGAATCCTCTACAGTCTCATCTTCTATTGGTCCTGATACATCATTCAATGACTTAATGCACTGGATTGAGGATGCAGAAACATCGATTCATCTACATGTCTACCAATTTATGAGCCCGGACCTCACTACTGCATTACTGGAAGCAATAAATCGAGGTGTTTCTGTCACAATTCTACTTGAAGAAGGTATACTCGATGGAAGTAGTACAAAAAATAACCAAAGAGGTCATGCACAAACTCTGCATGATGCTGGAGCAACCGTTCTTTGGATGGAGGACCCGAGTTTGATCAGTTCTCCGTACACTTACATTCACAGCAAGGTTGCTGTGAGGGATACGGAAAGTGTATGGATTTCATCAGGGAACTGGAAGGATACAAGCCTACCCCCAGATGGAATAGGTAATCGAGAGTGGTCTGTTTTTGTCAATTCGATTTCCTTTGCTGAGCTAGTTATGTCTCGTCTTTCTTGGGACGAAAATCAGAATCACCTACACATCTCACCACACTCATCGAATCATGCACCAACCTCCGATTGGGCGATGGACGAAAACAGTGGGGTCTCGTTACAAGCACCTACTACCCAACCATATTCTGGACCTTTGGAAATCCAACTGATGACATGTCCTGACGATTGTGTTGATGGAATTATCGAAATGATTGACGCCGCTGATTCAACTATTGAACTTTCATTGCAATACTTAGACTTAGATTGGTATTGGGGATTCGGTGATAATCCAATCATTGAAGCAATTTACCAAGCGGCCCAAAGAGGAGTACAAGTCCGCTTACTATTGAATGGGTTTTATGCTGACAGTGATGATGAAATTAGAGATGCAGTTAATCTCTTCAATACAAATTGGAATGCAACAGAGGGCTTGGACACCACAGCACGACTAATGGCATATTCTGACTCGATTACTAAACTGCACAATAAGGGTGCAATAATCGATGGGGAGAGCGTTCTTGTTGGAAGCATGAATTGGGGTTCAAATGCGGCATTGAGAAATAGAGAAATGAGTGTATTAATTCATGATCAATCACTAACTTCTGACTATTTACAATCGTTCAATGAAGATTGGAATCGACTTGACCCAAATACAGATTCAGATGGAGACCTACTTCCGGATATGTGGGAGATTCAATACGGTTTGAATCGGCATTCCGCAGCCGTGCTTGGAACTGCTCTAAGTGAACAATCACTGGATTTAGATGAAGATGGATTGAACAATCTTAACGAGTACCTGTGGGGTGGAAATCCGAATGATAATGACACAGATGATGATTGTATTCTAGATGGGCAAGAAGCTGAATTTGCTCAATCATTGGGAAGGTCGCCAATAGTGGCCATGAATTCCAGCGATGTTGATGGTAATGGGATTCCGGATGGAATACAATTTGGCTGTGATGAAGAAGATATTATCGATAACAACAACGGTCAAACAAACAATACCAACGGCAATGATGGAGAAAATGATGACGAAGGAAAAGGTGGATGGATAGAGAATAATGTTCGAGACGACCCACTCTCAACTCCTGGTGCAAAATTCTTGTTGGCACTGACAATAATTGCAGCGACTTCTTTGGTTGGTGCTGGATTAACTATGGTAAGGAGACCGAGAATAAAAACCGATTCTCGACTAATCGACGATTCAGGATATAGATTCGATGATGCTGATGCTGAACAGGCTATTCTCAAGGGGACACGATTCGATGAAGAATCTGAAGATACTCGTGAGTGGACAGAAGGTAGAGATGATGGAGTACACGGTCAGATTGTTTTAGATGGCTTTGGCTTCGATAAACTCGACCGAAATCAAGTCCAGTTCCTCTTGGACAAGGGAATGAGTATCGAAGAATTGCGCGATGAATACGGCGAGGATGAGGCATGAGCGATTCAATCGCTGATATTGTAAATGGAGTCGTCGATGGTTCACTTGGTGATGATCAAGTCATCGATTGGTTGCAAAGTGTATTCGAAAACGGACTCGACGAGAAATCAACTATCGCTCTAACAGAATTAATGAGAGATTCGGGGCAAGTTCTGACTTGGCCAAAAGAATGGGAGCATCTCGTTGTCGACAAGCACTCAACAGGAGGGGTTGGTGATAAGGTCTCAATCGTGCTAGCTCCGGCCCTTGCCGCTTGTGGGCTCAAAGTGCCGATGATATCTGGACGGGGGTTGGGGCACACTGGAGGCACTTTGGATAAACTCGAAAGCATACCTGGTTTTCGAGTAGACCTATCTATAGATGAAATGCAAAAACAAGTTGAAAGAATCGGATTAGCAATGGTTGGTCAGACGGATTCACTTGTCCCTGCTGATAGAAGGATGTACGCCTTACGCGACGTAACCGGAACAGTTGCATCTATTCCGTTAATCACTTCATCAATTGTTTCTAAAAAGGCTGCAGAGGGGCTTTCTGCATTGGTTCTAGACGTCAAACATGGCAGAGCCGCATTCATGGAAGAAAGAGAACAAGCCGAGGCATTAGCCCAATCGATGGCAGATGCCGCCAATGGCATGGGAATTACCACTTCTGTGGTTCTTTCAACAATGGATCAACCATTAGGTTGCGCGGTAGGAAATGCACTAGAAATTGTTGAATCTGTTGAAACACTATGTGGACGTGGTCCGCATGATCTAGAAGAACTGGTATGTGTACAGGCAGGAATTCTGTTGGCAGCATCTGGAATTGTTGCAGATATGGAAGAGGGTGCTTTGATGATTCATAATTCCTTGAACGATGGTAGCGCCTTTACAAAATTCCTAGACATGGTAGAATCTCAAGGTGGAAATCGAAATGACTTTGCAAGCGACCATTCTATGCTAAGTTCGCTTGGATTACTCGACGATAATTTACTTTCGACTGAGATTTATGTAGAGGAAAATGGATGGATTAAGGATATTGATGCAATGTCAATTGCACTCGCCTGTTTAGAATTAGGCTCAGGTAGAAAAACTCTCACAGATAATGTCGACCATGCAGTCGGGGCAATTATTGAAGCTCAAGTTGGTGATGAAATCGAGATTGGTGAGCCATTGATTGTAATTTATCATCGAAATGAATTACCCGATGGCTTTTCCGAATCAATTTCTTCTGCCTTTTCGATCTCACCCGAAATAGTAGAAGTTGAAACTAGAATAACTCAGATTATCGGGTGAGTGTATGAGATTGGGCTATATCGACCAAATGAAAGCGATTGCAATTCTCTTCATGGTCGAGGTTCATACAGCAGCAATATTGCCGCCCGAAGGAATCACTGTCGGACATCCAGCAGCATTCGTAGCTGCTGCATTTGGAGGTATGGCGGCTCCATTATTCATTACAGTTTCAGGCTGGGGAATGCATCGAGGAGCCAAGAAAAGATTTGCCGATGGCCTGAATTCCTCCGCTTGGATAAATTGGGTTCTACCAAGGGTGGTAATCCTAACCGCTTGCCAATTCCTTGTCAATTTTCTACTTGCTATCGAAAGAGGTGGAAGATTCGAATGGCAAAC
>DAPQ01000003.1 GCA_002502175.1 Euryarchaeota archaeon UBA19
AGGCGAGTGCTGGTCGTTTCATCTTCAACAGGCCATCCTCTTCTGACAGCAATTCGAAGGAACAATTCCTCCTCCTGCTCAGACCACCTTCCACCGTGACTGTTGAGAATTGTTCCAATCATACGTTCGATATCTCTAATCATGCCCGCGAGACTTTGCAAGGTTGAATCATCACCTTTTCCGTCAGTCTTTGAAAGCAAATCTGCAGCATCTTCCATTTGATGTTGAGAAAGAGGTTGTAAGAAATCAATAGGATTTTCAGGGACTTCAATTACAATTACTTCGTCTTCAGGTTCAGGCTCTTCTCTTGTTTTCACCGTTGTAGATTGGACATCTGGTAAGCCATTTCTTCTCAGTGAGCGTTTGATTAGCCCCCATCCACGACCTTGGCTTGTAAGAACTCCAGCAACTCTTCCCATCAGGACAGTTCTGGTTCCTGTTAATTGCAATTCTAACTTTTGACACAAGGAGTGTAGTTTGTCACGCTCCATTTCAGCGAGGTTCTCTACCGTCAGCCTTCTTGAGTCGTGGTTTAGATGAAGCCAGAGTCTTTGTCTCCTTTCTTTGTGTGAGCCGGATGATTTGATTCCAAAGATCTTCAAAGTATCACCTAACTCTTGGTGTGACATCGCCTGAATGCCTTCCCAACTTAGATCATAATCGCCCATTACTTGATTTCTGATTAGGCGAGCCCGAAGGACTTCAACCGAGCCATTTTTTCGGAATCCAGCGGCTTCTGCTCTCTCTCGTAATTCCATTAATCGGGCTCGATATAACTGGTCGAGTAATACTCGATCAACCGACATCATGACCACCGATAAGACCCAAGCGAACTCTTCGCCGTCTTATCGCTTACCCATTCTTTGGACTGTTGAATGAGGGTTTTGAGGGTTGAGAGAAATTGCCGTCACTTCTCTAAATCAATCCAAGGGTCCTTTGCTGGTAGTATCCCTTGACGACTTCTTTGTTCAGGTATTGGGCTGCTAGCGGTAGTCAACATTCGCTCCCAGTCTTTTGCCAATGCAATTACCGAATTCTCGAGATTGGAGAGAGGAACCAATCTCTCTACAGAAACGGTTTGCATACCATTGTCTGAGAGGAATTCCATGCGTATTTCGACATGAACTTCAGTGGTCTCAGTTTCCCCCTCCGGGTCGTGAAATACGGTTTCCATTGTCAGATCAAAGAATTCCTCTGCCTGTCGCATAATCGCTCCGACTTGCCTATGTCGAACCAGAATTGCTATTCTATCGAGTTCGCTCTCAGATAATCCTCCAATGAGATTATCCTGAGTCCACCATACAGTCTCTCCTTCTAATTCTGATATTTGCTGAATCAGTTTTCTCGGAAATCCACTGCGTCCGATTAGAACAACAAGATCGGCATAAGGTACAGGCAGATACCTATCCCCTTCCCTCTCTTCTGGGTCTATGCCCAGAACAGTTCTCCTGCTTGAGCAGTGAATTGAGTTGAATACTTCACGGGAGGTGACGAATCCGTCAATATCTCCGTTACGTCGCAGTTTTTCCATCCAGCGAGCAATTTCATCTTCTGAATCAGGCCTATCTTTTATTCCATGAATTGAAGCATAAGCCTCGCTGGAGAGTAAGCGCAATCCTCGACGAGCCCGCTTTAGCTGCCGTCGAATGATTTTATCATCACAGAGAATTATCGCACCTTTAGGCTGATACCAAATACGATTTTCACTAACTAAAAACCTAGCCGGTCTTCTCGGAGTTCTAGCACCTAATACCTGACATCCAGCTTCCAACAATTTGATTTGTTTGCCATGGATTAAACGAGCAGGCATAGCAAGCAGGTCTAATTCTCCTTCTTTCAGGCTCTCAATAGCCTCTTCTAGAGTATTCACCGGACTGATTTCTAAATCTAAATCTCCGGCTTCTTCTGAGGACAAAAAATCCTCTAAATTTCTGGAAGATAGACAATGTGGATGGTCCAGTGATGCGACTTTTACTCGGTCCTTCACAGCGTCCACCTCGAGGGGGGAGCACGCAACGTGCCCGTCTGCGCGGCCACACACCCGTTGATATAGGCACCCCCTCACCATTGGATTGGATGGTATCCCTCAGCAACCGTCAAATGAGTCTGGAAGGACTTAGAGACCAAGTTGAAGAGGCATTGGAAAATTTCGTTCAAGATAGAATGACCAAGAATGATGCTCCGGCTATGAGTTTGGCTCGTGACTTGCTACTTTCAGGAGGTAAAAGATACCGCCCAATCGTTGCCTTGCTAGCCTATCAAGCGGCAGGTGGCAAGGACTTAGACTCCGTTATGGATTTGGCTTTAGCCAGTGAATTGATACATACAGCGACCCTAATTCACGACGATATCAACGACCAAGCAAAGACCCGCCGTGGGCTTCCAACTCTACATTCAGCACATAGCCAATCTCATGGGATAATTGCTGGAGATTATCTGTTTGTACTCGGATTCGGACTTGGCGGTAAATTCGATGCTCGAATTGTCGACAGAATGGCCGAGACTTCCGCCAATATCGCCGCCGGTGAATTATTGCAAATCAAGCACATAGCAGACTTAGCTACAACTCCTGAAGACTACTATGCAATCATCGATGGAAAAACCGCTGGCCCATTCGCAAGCGCCTGCTCATGTGCAGCGATGCAAGCAGACGCTGAGCAGACAATTGTAGACACCCTCGATGATTTTGGATGGGAAGTCGGTCGAGCCTTCCAATTGGTCGATGATTTACTTGATTTGACCGGAGATCCATCAATGGGTAAGCCAAGAGGTACCGATGTTCACGAAGGAAAGATGACCCTACCAATCATCCATGCCCTAACTATGCTGCATGGGGTAGAGCGAGAACAACTTGCAGATGTCTTACAAAACTTCAGCGATGACAGATGGGGGGAACTAACAGAATTGCTTGAGAGCGCTGGCTCATTTGAATACGCCAAGCAATTGATTCAGAATCATATTGATCGGGCTCAAGAAAGCCTCGAATCCTTACCAGATTCGGATGCTAAATCATTGATGATAGAGATTGCAAAACTTTCTCGCGGGCGACGTACCTGAGGTGGCCAAACAACGCACTGAGCGGTGATTTTCATGGTCGAAAGAACTGATTGGGATGTTATCGTAATTGGAGGAGGTCCTGCTGGTTCTACCGTTGCTCGTTATGTCGCAGAGGGTGGAAAGGACGTCTTAGTCATCGATGGTAGAGAGTCCATAGGTAGCCCACTTCAATGTGGAGAATTAGTTCCCAGTAACGAGGAGATGAAGCGACTGTGTCCAGACGTTCCAGAGGTTGATGATCTACTACAAACACCTGAACACGCAATCTCGATGAGAACTTCACAGATGCATTTGGTGCCACCATCAGGAAGACCACTTCGCTATCCCTTCGAGGGCCTAATGCTCGATAGAGTAGCTCACGATGAGTGGTTGGTGGATTTAGCGAAATCCAAAGGTGCAAATTACCTAACTGGCGCAAGAGTCGATTCAGTTAATGGAGAAACTGTTTGCCTAAGGGATGGAAGAGAATTTACTGCTAGAATTATTGTCGGCGCAGGTGGCCATAATGACCCACTGCGCCGCAGCCATTGGAATGAATCGAGCCTAAAAATTCCAATAAAATTCGTTCTGATGGATGGCGATTTTGGCGATGCTGTAGAACTCCATTTTGGCTCGATGGCACCTGGAGGTTATGCCTGGATGTTCCCCAAACAAGGTGGAGCAAATATTGGCGTTGGAATTCAAAATAAATTTGCCAAAGGGCGCTCATTGAATCTGTTTGCAGATGAGTTCATCCAAAGATACGGTGACACGGTAACTTTCGCAGGAGCAGGTTCTCTACCGATGTCGGGGACGATTGATTGCTTCGTCAAAGAAAACCATCTTCTTGTCGGAGATGCGGCTGGTATGGTTCTACCATCAAATGGCGCAGGCATTACGATTGCCATGGTAGGAGGAAGAATTGCGGGTCAACAAATTGTTTCACATCTAGAAAATGGAACACCCCTAGATGAATACGAAAAAGAATGGAAGAGACAAATGGGTTCAGTGATGCGAAATTCGAAATTATCATTCAAAGTTGGTAGTTGGATTATGAGACTTCCAGATTGGATTCTAAATCTTGCATTTAATCCGCTTACGAAACCCTTTGTTTGGCGCTTTGTGACCTGTCGGAAACCATTCATTATTTTCTGAATTGATTGATTTCAAACCTGGGTAATTCACGGCTTGAAGACACGAGTATATATGCGGTGAATGAAAGAATATACATTTCTTGATAACCCACACCTCGATAGCAATGGTATGACAACAAGAACTGTACTTGTGGTGTTGATTGCTAGCTATGCCTCCTTTGCGGTTACCGCAATGACAATCACACCACTTCTGAGCTAAGCCCGAAGATCCCAAGGTGGTAACAAAGATGGTTTTCAAAACACTATTCGCGATGTTGGTTTCTGGATACGTTTCATTCGGAGTTTCGATGATGGCAACTGGAGGCTTTCCTCAATCAGATTTATTGACAATAACACTGTCCTTCTCAGTAGTGTTTCTGATGAGCTTCTCAATGATGTCGATTGCCTTAGCACCCAAGTCGAAGAGACTGTTCGCTTAGAGGAAAATCCATTAGGAACGGTGCATTGACCGAACTTATGAAGCCAATTGGTCAAATCGAAGAAGACCTTGCTGACAAGACTGAACCTATACTCGGATTCAGACCCTCTTCAAAGATTAAGAGAGGACCTATTGGAATAATTATAAGCATAATTTGTGTAGCAATTGTATTGTTAGAATTGAATCGTTCAGGCGTAATTTAGAGTTGCTATAAGTTGTCAGGCGGTTAATCAATGAGCGAGAGAATCAACATTTCTTCAGGCGCGCCATGGGAACCTATTGCTGGATATTGCCGTGCAGTCAGAGTCGGCCAATTCATAGAGGTAGCCGGAACTACTGCTGTGGATGCGGAGGGAAATTTCTTTGGAGAAGGGGATGCAGGCGCTCAAACCCAGTATGTCCTTGAGAAAATCCAGCATGCTATAGAAGAGGCAGGCGGCACCATGTCGGATGTTGTCCGCACTCGGATTTATGTTACCGACAAAGAGGACATGATGGAGGTTGCAAAGGTGCACGGGAAATTCTTCGGTGAAATATTACCAGTCTCTACTGGCGTAGAGATTAGCGCCCTGGTAGATGATAGGCTACTAGTGGAAATCGAGGCAAGCGCGATAATTAGCTCGAATTCCTGAGAAATGAGTCTTCTCTACTGACACTTCCGTACGAAAGAGTATAGACTTCCACGTCATGGTCTTTGTATGGGAAAACCGTCGGTTATTCGAATCTGGATTACCAACAAAAATGACAAGGAAATCACCTCAGAAATGAGTCAATCCATGAAGGACTTTCTTTCAATTGCAATTCAGAATGGTTGCATTGGTTCAACATTTGCCGAAGACGACAAACGCATCATTGTCTACACAAGATGGGCGGACGAGATGATTTTGGAGCAGTTTCGCTCATCTGAAGAATACAAGATCAAAGAAGGAAACATAATCCAATCATTCGCTGCCGCAGGTTTCAAAATTCCTGATGATATACTGTTTAATTCAACTGCCAAAATTTTGTTCAACAACTCGCCATAAAATAACTAGTAAGGACTCAAAGTATGCTATGGTAGAATGGAGTGATTTTGTGGCCATAAAGACCGTTTTAGTCAAAATTATCCTAGTAGTAATTTTACTGATGTTTGCCGGTGCCCCCGCTCAAGCAGAACAAGTAATACCGGGTGTGGAAATAGACTGTCAAGACAACGCGGTACACTTAGATTCGTCTCCAACACATCCAACTAGATCGACTACATTCGAATGCCAAATAGAGAATACTTCCAGTGCTCCTGAAGAAATAGAAATTCAGTATAGTTTTGACGAACTGGCAGTAAGTGGGCCAACTACAATTTTGATTGGTGCAGGAGGTACAAACAATATCACAGTTCAAGCCCGAGCTCCAGTTCATATGGAAGCGAGTAGTCATGAGGTTTCCGTCAAAGCAGTGGTCAGAAAGGTAGCCGGTGTTTCTGCAGGGTTTTTGGCTCAATCCGACACTGACAGTAATACGATCATAATCGATTCTTACACAGATTGTAGTATTTACAACACACCAGAGGATGTGAAGATTGGAGCGGATAGAAAAATAAGTTTTGATTTCACTTTAGAATGCAGCAGCAACGTAGATGCTTCAATGAGTATGAATTTCGTCATGATTGAGATGGGGAAAATAAGTTCCAATAATTCTGGAGCAGTGTATTGGCCAGATGGCTTTGAGGACAAAAGTCCAGAGTGTATTTTAGAGGCTAAGGTTGGCTATACATTACACGATTGCAGCTTTGTAGCAACGTCTAATTCTATGTCATATTCATCTTTTGATATATGCTTGGGAATTCAATTTGAGGGTCAAGAGCCCCCCACTTTCTGTTCATCGAACATGGTCAAAGTTGAGAAGAGTCTACTTGGCTTAGGAACTTCTGGGCCTCTTGGGTTAATGCTTCCAATATTATTGACAATACTATTTGTTGCTGTATCTTTTCTTGTATGGAAAAGGAGGGTCTCAGATTTTGAATGAACTTGTTTGTCGATTGATTAATCCGTACTTAGATTCATAATATCCTACCTTCTCGATAAATCAATGCGTGTCATAGCACCAATGATGATGCTACTTATTCTTCTATCGCCCTTGTCTGGTTGCGTTGGCGATGATAGTTCAGAGGAACTGGAAGATGTTCCAATTCCAGACTTAACCGCACCCAACCAACACGGTGAGAATGTCACCCTCTCTGAGTTCCGAGGGGCTATGTTAGTGATTTTGTTCAATGCTGCCGATTGGTGCGGTTACTGTAATGATGAGGCTAATCGGACAGAGGAATTGTTGCAATCAATGGAGGGTCTCGACGATAGATACACCGTCAGTTTTGTTGAACTTCTCAATGATAATGCAGAAGGGACTAAGATTGCATCTCAGGAAGACGCAATGAACTGGTCTGAGTATAGTAACAACAGTCATTCAGTTCTTCATGGTCAAGCCACCAGAGATTACATCGAAGAGACGTTTGACAGAGAAGATATCCCCGGCTTCCCATCATATCTAATCGTTGATCTAGATGGAGTAGCACGCTCTTGGGTGGTTGGAATAAATGAACCAATAGTCGCAGAGGACGTCCAAGTCCAATACGACGCGTATCTCCAAGATTTGAATCAATATTGAGGGAGATTGCATATGGGGCGATACGATTACCCCTGATCTGATGGGTACCCTATGATTCGGGCTTTCTTCCTTCCCAAATGGTCGCCATTCCAGGAAATACGACCTTAGCGGTGACATTTTCGAACCCTACATCTTCCATCATTCGGACATAATCACGAGTAGTTCCGAATGTTACGTAGGTCTTGGTTAACCATTTCCAAGGGTGGTCCTTTACTCCACAAATAATCCGTGCGTAAGCGCCTACCCAAACCCTCATCCAAAGCCAGCCAAGGACTCCATGGATTCGATTCATCTTAGCGGGATCAACAATAACCACCTTTGCTCCAGGCTTCAACACTCGAAGTACCTCTCCTAGCCCAGCCCTTTTGTCGTACCAATCTCTGAATGAGAAAAGAGAACATGCACCATCGAAGGAATTGTCATCGAAAGGCAATTCCTCGGCTTTTCCTTGTACGAATTCAACTTCTGAGTCGCCTCTTTCTTGCCGTTTTGAATTGACTCTT
>DAPQ01000005.1:0-31985 GCA_002502175.1 Euryarchaeota archaeon UBA19
TTCAAATCCTGTCCCCTGCACCATTTTTCATCTAATGTGCCGACACTGTGTTGATAAGTGGGGTTTTCCTGCAATGGTTCAATGAATCGCGCGTATGCCTTACTCGCTAGCCTAATTTTGATTGCCACTCCAATGGCAGGTTGCCTTTCTGGTGAAGATTTGGAAGAACTTGTTGACGATGTCTTAGGATGTATGGACGAAAATGCAGCCAATTACGAAGAAAATGCCACGACCGAGTTAGTTGGAGACTGCATTTACATGGCCACCACGGAGACTTTCATCGAGGCCATGACTGATATGGGAAGTATCGAAGATATGCTAGAAGAGAGTCCGAAGGCAGGATACTCTCAGTCGATTTCATCGAGCGAGTGGAACCAAGATTTGGGGATGCAGATGGATGTCGAGATAGAGGACATTGTAATGGCGGATCTTGACAATGACTCCGTCTATGTTCACAACTCAATTTCAATCGTAGGGTTATTGCAAATGGAATATACTCATGTGCAGGTCGGCGAGGTTGTCAATGTCCACCAGTTGGTGGGCGGAATGATGGTTCAAGGAGAGGCAACAACCGGCTCCTATCAAACTCGAGATGCAACTCCCAATGTTTTGGAGGTAATCGCAGAACAGGGCGGACTCTTCAATGAAGGCGGACTCTTCAATGACGGAGATGATGATGATGATGGGGATGATGATGATGGTGACTTACCAGAAGACGCAGTAATTACAATCACTATGAGTGATGATATGGAAACCCAGACAATGACAATGGAGTATGTGGAGGGTGGAGCAGAGATTACTATGACCATTCACATAGACCAGAATCAAGACCTTATGTCCATGAGCATGGAAACCGAAAACGGCTCTGCGACCTCATCAATAACTTACGAAGTGATGTGGGGAGATGCAATAGTCATCGAGGTGGATGAGACTCTTCCAAAAACCTCGATTCCAGTTTGGTTAGATTTCGCAGGTGAGGATGAATTTGTCTGTGGAACAGGGGAGACAATTCCGATGGATTGGGTCGATGACGGCTACCCTGATTGTGAAGATGGTTCAGACGAATCTGACAATCACAGCGATGACGACCACGACGACCACGGTGACGACGACCACGACGACCACCATGATGATGGCAATCATATCAGTTGGGCCAGTTATTATGACGGCTACTGCGAATGGGAAGGTTACTCTGATGCTACTGATGCAGGAGAGGATTCTCGTTGGTGGTGCAAGATATCTCAGGACGATGAGGACTGGGAAAATTGGTGGTATTACTGTGAGCACCATGACTCAGACTGGCACTGCACTGACGACTTCGGACAGAGCGAGGAATTCGAGCACTCTGCTGACGGAGACGAGTGGTCAGGTTCGGAAGATGGAGAAGATGGACACGACGACCACGGTGATGATGGACACGACGATGCCGGAGACGACGATTACGCATTCTACTGCTCAAATGACGGTGAAGATTACGCTGAATCAATGGGTGGAATCCTGTGCCCTGAAGGGCCAGGAGTAACTCCTGAATGTCCAAATGGAGAATCTTGTGTGTGCATTGATGTCGATGGTTCTTGTGACGACGGAGACGACGATTGGGGATATTACGCAGACGACGATGATGGATCGGATTCCGATGAGCCCGATGATGATGGACACGATGATGATGGACCACCATCACCTGAGGATGCAATGTATATGACTGACTCAGATGGAGATGGCAACATGTCTCAAGAAGAGTTTGTTACATACTGGAACAATGAAAATCCGGACGCGCCGATAGACTCAGACCAATCCTTCCTAACAACTGAGGACGTAGAGGATTTGATTGAGTTGTGCGACTACGATGTTCCATCAGATCTCATTGACATCAATGAAATGCAGTGCTTCATCGATAACCTAGTCGGAATGATGCCTGATGATGAAAACACTCCGAGTCTGGATGACTTTTTCAATCACTTTGATACCGATGGTGACGGGCATCTTACAGCAACCGAATTCATAGATGCTAACGATGTTCCTGATGAAGATCAGGATGGTGTTCATGACATGTTTGACATGTATGACAATGATGAAAGCGGCGGTCTGGATTATTATGAATTCGAGCCTCTTTACGATATGATGGTAGACAATGATGATGGCGACGATGGTGATGATGATGGCGATGGTATGGAGCGAAATGATGCTACCGGATTTGTCGCAGAGAATCAGACACTTAATGCTCCAATCACTGACTTTGAAGTTCACTTCCTCAGCGACTGTGAGGAGGAGTACGATGAGGAAGAGGATCAAATGATTCAGCCAGATCTAAGCGCCTGCACAAACGAATTCAGCATTCCACTAACCGGTGGAGAAGCGGAAGGTGTTACGATTACTTACACTGACCACGATGGTGACGGACTTGTCTCGCCCGGAGATGAGATGTCGGTTGAATGGGGCGATTATGATGGTGAAGAGATTGACAAGATGGAAATTTACGACACCTATGCGTCCCAGTATTCATCAGAATCAGCAGCTATGCCACCTGTATTGCCCGGGTTTGGTGCAATACTTGGCGCTCTGGCTCTTCTAGGTGCAGCTGTAGCTAGTCGAAGAGACTGAATTGGCTCTAGAGCCAATACGACGAGTTCCGTAGGAACTCGGAGGGCGAGACCGGCGGGTTGATGACCCGCCCCTCACCCAAACTGTTTGTGAGCGAGTCGGAGCCACTTGAAGAGACTGAGAAGAACAGTCTCGACAGGGAATTAGATCTTATTCGGGCTAGGCGAGAGGGAGACAAGAGATTCTTTCGTGGAGCCTTCGAAGACTATACTCTGCTAACCGGACTAATTATCGGGGCTGTGTTCTTTGGCGGAGTCTTCGCAATGTCCTCAGGTTGGGTCGCATCCGACTCAATTGTAGTTGACAAGACACTTTCAACAACACCGCTAGATCCTGGTGGCGAATGTGTTGACAAGAGAGGAGAAGTTTGGTTCAACGTCTTCTACGATGTTGATGGCCACGTAATCAAGGTGATATCTCATAATGTCGACCCAGAAATTCAAACAGTTATCGGGATTGTAATTGTGATTTCGGAATCCGAATCGATTACTTTCTTGCAAGGTGGTGTTGGCGACCAAGAACTAGAATATGACCCCGAAGAATTAGCTAAAGGTCATTACAATGCATCTGCCTCAATCTGGCAAGTTACTACGGATTCGAACCTAGATGAAATGACGCAGGAAGATCTGCAGTCATTGGTCGAATCTTCTGGAGTCATTTTGCTTAGCAAAGAATTCGAAATAGAAAATTCCGCTCATGTGGAAATTATCGATGAAGACCCTAGGTCCTGTTGGACTATCCAAGGACTGGGTAATTGGGGCTGGATAATGATGGGTGCTGAATGGGTAGGCGGTCGTGAGGCTGCTATGCTAACAGGTGGAAGTGCCGGTATCCCTGCATGGTGGATGGCAATGGTTTCACTTGGAATGTCCTTGTTTTTCCTTTGTGTGCAATATCCGTTGATGCACAAGATGTATCATCGCGATACTGATGATATATTGAATGATGAACAACTTAGTAGGCTGATTAGTCGGACTTTACAACAGTCGACAGAAAAATTGCACATTGACATTGTTTCCGATGAGTTGAAGATGCAATTGAGAACTATTTCGATAGACGTTCTCGTACCCTATACTACCCGCTCAACTACAATCGAGCAACCATCCGACATCCGTGCAGAATTAACCAAAGGCTTGCTTGAGGAGTTCGCAGTCTTTGGAGAAATGAAACCACTTCAGATGAAAATTGTCTGTGTAGATGAAGGAATACATGAGTCACATGAGGGAAATAGACGTTCATTGACCTCAGGTGAAATACCCGTTTTAACAGAGGATTATTCAGAATTCTTTGCAAATATGAGCACATATGGTTGGCTTGAAGTAGCAGCCAATAACAGCTTAAATCGCTGGTTTAAGAAACATGATTTGGTAGATTATGGAACTGCGGTATTGGCTGATGAAGACGCAGTGTTTGTTAGGGTGATTTACAAACCAGTCACACGATTTACCTATTTCTTATTCAAGCCTACATATCAGGATATGCAAGAGGATCTACATGCTCACTTAAGCAATGATTTGCAGAAGTATCTTGACGGACGGGTGCTGGTAGTCAGCGCTCGTAACGAGAAGGCTACTCTGTCTGATAGGGCTATGGCGGGCAGAGTAGAAGATCCGACATTAGGTGCCTATGGTTTGGCCCGTAAAGGCGCATTATTGGACCCAGTAATTGGTGGAATTAGACCAGACTCCAACTATGGAAAAGACGAATTGGTCGGTGAAGCACTAGTTGCGAAACAAGGAGGAATTACCGGAGCACTTCTACAAAACCCATTCATGGGCGATATTCTCTCCGGTGTAGAATATATCGCCAATAAGAATCAACAAAGAATTGAGAAGTATGGCTTTTGGTTCCTAATTGTCTTCGTTTGGATACCATTCATGGCTAGCGGAGTTCTAGTTGGTGCTATGCTAGGGCTTGTTGCTCGAATGCGCTTCCAAAGGGTACTGGCTGCTTGTTTGATGGGAGGGACCGCAGCATCGCTTACTTGGGCATATACCGCTAAGGGAATTATTGAATTCATGGAAAGATACCACGCAGAAGCCTTCATTCCATTTGTCATATTACTCGCTATTGGATTCACACTATTGCACCTTGGGAGAAATAAAAAGAAGCGAAGAGAGGAATTATTCAGAGAGTCTATGGCTTTCTTTTCAGGTTCATCAGATTCGATGTAAGAAATCCGTTTAATGCGATAAATTAGGTGATTGAATTGGCAAATAATTTGGTAGAGATAGAAGGAATGAAGCGATATTATGAGATGGTATCTGGTACTGTAAAGGCGCTTAATGGAGTCAATATCGAAGTCAAAGAAGGAGAACGAATTATCCTTCTAGGACCATCGGGTTCTGGAAAAACCACCCTGCTAAATTGCATAGCTGCATTAGACAGTCCTACAGGGGGAAAATACTCGTTCGAAGGTAAGGAAGTGCCAAGAAATTCATCCGAAGAGATGACTACATTCCGAAGAGAAAATATCGGATATGTCTTCCAATTCTTCAATCTATTACAAGATTTAACTGTACTAGAAAACATTCTGTTGATTCAAGAATTGGCCGGAGGCAGAGACGAAAGGCGTGCTCGAGAATTACTAGCTTTGGTAGGTCTAGAAGACGAGGTTGATCGTTTTCCTACAGAGATTAGTGGAGGGCAGCAGCAACGTGTTGCTATTGCTAGAAGTTTAGCAAAGAGACCGAAGTTATTGCTGGGTGATGAATTAACTGGTAACCTAGACACAAAGACCTCTTCGATGGTCATGGAAGTTCTGGTCAAAGCCTGTGAAGCCGAGAATATCACCACTGTTTTCGTTACCCATGATGAGTCGCTTACTCGATATGCAACAAGGATAATCAGACTCGACAGCGGAGTCATTATTTCTGACGAAATTGTTTGAGGTGATAGTATGAAAGCACTGTTGACAAAGAGGCTTTTTCGGAGCCTTTGGCGTAGCAAAATTCGATTGGTTGCGGTAGTCCTAATCATAATGGTTGGAGTAATGTCGGGAATCGCATTCGGTCATTATGCTAATGTAGCAACCAATACCTATTCTAATATCTATGAAGATTCCGAAAACGGCGTAAATTTGGCCGATATCTGGATTGAAAATCCGAGGGCTGTTTGGGATTTAGAAGAATCTGAAACTCTATGTGAACAAATTTCACAACAATGGACAAATACTGAATTGCCTATGGTAGAATGTGAACCTCGTTTAGTTCTAGAAGGCCTATTGATAGCCTCTGAAGATGATGGCTCAGAGCGGCTGGTACCAGCTGTTTGGCATGGAATCGATGAGGGATATGTAGATCGAGTTTGGATGCCTACTGATTCATGTTGTGAGGGTCGTCTAGCGGAGTCCCATGATGAAATAGTACTCGATGCACATGTAGTTGAGGGATTAGGAGTCGAGTTAGGCGACACTGTTACAATCGGTGCAGGTCAAGGAACCTTGAATTACACAATAGTAGGATTTGGGTATCACCCAATGCATCTTTATTTCGCAGCACCAGGGTCAATAGTACCCGCTGAATCTGGTACTTTTGCAACAGGATATCTAACTTCATCAGGATTAGAAGCATTAGCAAACGTTTCTGCAGGAACTGCAAATTTACTGTTGATTGATGTTTTGGGTACTCCCGATTATGATTTACAATCGTCAGATGAAAAAGAAGGTGAAGAACTCTCAGCAATTATTGATTCGATGACAATTACAGTTACTGAAATCGACCAATCGGCAATCATCTATGACCGTTCAGGGGTAGAGTCAGTTGAAATCCTTAGGTCTGATGCTGAAGGTGCAATGAAAACATATCCAGTAATTACAGCAATGCTGGTACTAGTAGCTGGAATTACAATATTTTTGAGTCTACAAAGATTAATTCAATCGCAAGCAAGAGAAATCGCGATTCTCAGGACACTAGGAATCCCGCGTTCAGCGATTATGCCGTCTTACGTTTTAGCACCAATGGGAATTGGTTTGTTCGGAACAATTCTTGGAATTATTGGTGGTATTTTCTTTGGCTCTCCCGCTATGGAATTAGTTTACACAAACATAATCGGCATTCCAGTCGTAGCCGACCAGTTTTCATTCATTCAGGTCTTTGAAATTTCGATAATCACAATGCTTCTTGTAATGTTTTCAGGAATTAGACCTGCATGGCAGGCTGCTAATTTAGACCCCTTGAAAGTCCTTAGGGGTCAAGCCGAAGTCAAGTTATCGTCCAAAGCAATGCAGCAATTTACTTCGAAACTTCCAACCACAATTGGACTCACAATTAGGTCAAGTACCCGTAAACCAATTCGTTTGGCTTTCACTTTCTTTGCAGTTGGATTATCGATGCTAATTCTCGGCTCAATGCTATTTATGATGGATTCAATGGAGAATGTTTTCATCGGCAATGCTGATGAGAGTTCCAACTGGGATCAACAAGCAATAGTATATCCTGGAATGGAAGTAGAAATTGTAGAATGGGCGGAAGACAACTCAATCGATTACGAACTATTGCTTACCCTACCAGCAAATCCAGATGGTGATTCTAGGCAATTAACAGCAATGGGTTTGGATGTATTTTCGACATCAGGAAATCAAGCTATGCAGACATTGAGTTTGATTGAAGGAGATTTACCGAATCAGGGTAGCAACCCTCCAGAGGTATTGGTAGATGAAGGAATACAACACTTCCTTGGATGGGAAGTTGGAGAAGTGCAGGCAATCAGATTTGGTTCACAACTTGTTGAGTTCAAGATAATTGGAATAACTGAGGGTGAGATTGCTAGAACAGTTTACTTCCATCGAGCGGATTTGGCTTCCGAAGTCGACCTAGAGGCAACCTCCGTATTCTTGTCTTATCCAGAGGAGTTTAACAGAACAAATGAGTTAGGAGATATGTCAATTGGAATTATCGATAAACAACAAACCATTGATGCGATGGAATCACTTATGGAACAGCAACAAGGTTTCTTCATTGCGATTCAATTCTTAGGAATAGTAGTCGCAATAGTGGTTTTGTTTAACACTCTAATAATCAACTTAGCAGAGCGAGATTTGGAATTAGCAACACTCAGAGTGCTAGGCGCACCGATTAGTAGAATTGGTTCGATGATGCTTGGTGAACACTTCGCTATTGGCTTGATAGGCGGAGTTTTAGGGGCTATATTTTCAATTCTTGGAACTCAATGGATGATTAGTAATTTAGTTCAATGGTCGTTTTATTTCAAGGTCGATGCTGATCCTTTAATTTCTTCATACCTAGTTGGAATTGTATTATTTATCTCGGTCGCATTAACTCCCGTAGGTATGTGGAGAGTACATAGAATGGACCTTGTTGAAAAGGTCAAAGAATTTTCAAATTGATGCCGGTGATTTGATGCGAGTAGTGACTTGGAATGTTAATGGAATTCGTGCGGCTATTCGAAAAGGCATGGATGTTTGGATGGCTAAAATCGATGCAGATGTTTGGCTATTGCAAGAGGTAAGGGCATTACCTGAACAATTACCTAAGGATTGGGAATTACCCTCTGGGCATGAAGTCATTTGGCATCCTGCAGAAAAAAAGGGCTACTCGGGCGTGGCCTCCTTTTCTCGTGTTGGGATGGAAGAAATAACAAGAGGAATCGATACTGAATTAGATCCTGATGATTTGGAAGGAAGAGTCCTAACGACCAAATCTGGAGGGTTGACTTGCATCAATATCTACCTGCCAAATGGTAGCTCAGGTCCAGCGAGGCAGGCCTACAAAGACCAGTGGCTCGAAGATCTATTGATTTGGGCCAAACAATATCTGAATTCTTCCGAGCCGGTTGTTTTGGTCGGAGATTTGAATATCGCACATACTGAAAATGATATTTGGAATCCAAGTGGAAATCGGATGACATCAGGATTCCTTGACCATGAGAGAGAATGGTTCAGCCGCTTCCTTGATAGTGGCTGGCATGATTTGCATAGAATTCACTTCGGGGACAGAAAAGGACCCTACACTTGGTGGTCGAATAGAGGTCAAGCAAGGGCACTTGACAGGGGTTGGCGCATCGATTATGTTCTGGCTAACGATGCAGCCTTTTCAGCCTTTGAATCCGCAGAGGTAAATCGTCAAGCCGGTTTGGATTGTTCTGATCATGCACCTCTAATTATTGACTTTAATTTCTAAAATGGGATTAGTATGCAAACTTCATCAAGTTCTAACTCTCAAAATTCCAAGAAAGCAATACGTCGTCACGACATAGATTGGCTACGGGTTATTCTATTCGGGTTGTTGATACCATTTCATGTAGCCATTGGAGTTTACTGGTCTACTTATGGTACAGAAATAAATCCTAATTTTGAAGAAATATCTGGAGAAGATAGAGAGGAATTTGCTGATAAAAATAACGACTACACCGCAGAATCGGTCACCTTTACTAGCATGATTCTACATTGGATGCATCAATGGAGACTTGCGGCTTTGTTTATGATTTCAGGAATGGGAACAGCCTTCGCTTTCAAACGAAGAACTTGGAAGGTATTCCTTACAGAAAGATGCAAACGCCTGCTAATTCCAATGTTCTTTGGTGCTTGGACCATGGGCTTTGCGGGTTCGGTTATTTTGGGTGAACAAGAAATGACTCTTGCTGGTTTAACAGAAGGGTTTCTATTTGGAATAATTTGGAGAAGTTTGTTATTCTGGGTGCCTATTTTTGGTAAATTAATTGCTCTTGGTCATCTTTGGTTCCTCTGGAATTTATTCCAATATTCTGTGATTCTTATTCCGGTTTTTCATTTGGTTAGGAATAATCCCGAGGGACAATTAATTCGATTTCTTCGAGCACCATTTAGCATTCCAATGGGGGCCGGTATTTTCGTTCTATTACCGCTAATTCTAACAATGACTGAGATTCTATTCAAGCCTTGGTTTCCTGGATTTATTGGGGTCGGTTACGAGTGGTTTTGGTTCTTCGTTTTCTTTGCATTTGGCTATGTTTGCATAACTGCCAAAGATGAGTATTACGAATTTATTGAGAATCGAAGAATGCAAATTTCGATTCTAACTCTGCTTTGGACAATCGCCTTTGTATGGCTTAGATTCGAGCAGCATGATTCCGGTATACCCTATGTTGATGGAGGTTGGCTTGAAAACAATATTTTCCATGATGGAATGACTATCTTAGCTTGTTTAATCCACAGTTTCCATGCATGGTTTTGGTGTCTAACTATTTTTTCTTGGGCAGCTCATTTATTGAACAAGCCTAGCGAAAATCTCGCATACCTCAATCAGGGAGTGTATCCGTTCTACATTGTACATATGCCGCTCACTTTTGCTGGTCTTAGAATTTCAACAGAACTTGGATTGAAAAATTACCCTGCGGTAATTATTGCAACAGCATTTGTAATTCTGACTTGTTGGGCATTCTTCGAAGCGGTTCGACGTACAAAAGTGAGTAGATTTCTCTTCGGAATTAAATCCGCAAAGCAATAGTTTTCAGTTGTTGAATTTTCACCCCGCTCCCTTTGGGAGCGGAAATTATTGCAGTTTTACAGAACGCATCCTTTCAAGTGAGGGAGTGTAGGCGGAATTCCATGGCCGAGACCCTATTCGAGAGGTTGAATCGCTTACTCCCAGCTGGGAAGGGTGTTTGGATTCCTATGGATCACGGTATTTCCGGTTATCCAGAAAAGGGACTTGAAAGGATGGATGAGGCAGTTGATTCCTGTATCGAAGCGGGTGCTGATGCCATCGTTCTCCAGAAAGGTTCCTTGAGTCATCATGTCGAAAGAACCGGATGGAATCGTTTTGTTTGTCACGTGTCTGTTTCTACCAAACATGCAGGTGAACGTGCTGGATACAAAGTACGAGTAGCAACCGCTGAAGAATGCCTATTTCGAGGAGCAGCCGGATGTTCGGCTCAGATTAATCTCGGGGATCAGTACGAACCGGAAATGATTGTCGAAATGGGTGCTTTGACCGGCGAGGCAATAGCCCTAGGGATGCCTGTGCTTGGTATGGTATATCCTCGAGGAGCAAATCTAATTGTCTCCGATGATGACAAAACAGGTGGAATTGCCCACGCTGCAAGAGTTGCGTGGGAACTAGGTTGTGATGTTGTCAAAGTCCCATGGACTGGAGATGCAGAATCTTTTGCCGAAGTATGCTCGGCAGTTCCGATTCCAGTTCTAATCGCAGGCGGACCACGTGGAACATCATTCACAGAATTACTCAGAATAGTTGAGCAGTCAATTTCAGCGGGCGGCGCTGGAGTCTGCATGGGAAGGCAGGTGTTTGGGGCAGATGATCCAGCCTCTCATATTCGCGCTCTAAACGCAGTGATTCACGAAGGAATGAGCGCTGCTGAAGCCGCAGAACATTTGAGGTGATTGTTTGCAATTGTGGCTTGAGGGTGAGCAGTCCTCTGATTTTGCCAAGAGAGCATATAGAGTATGGAAAACCTCAGATCACGATGTAGCAGTAGTGCAATTAGATGATTTTCACGGTCAAGACGAGGCGATCTCACTAGTTGGTATGATTGATTGGATTTTGGTTCGATGTTCGGATTGGACTATGATTCCTCTTGAGAACATCGTAGCCGCAGCCGCAGGGAGTGGTACTAGAATCGCGGCTGCAATTTCACAAATCGTAGACCTTAGTGGAGCAGCCTTTGCATTGCAACATGGTGTTGATGCATTGCTACTTCCTGCTGATGAAAAATTGTGGGATGCTGCAGAGGAGATTTCTGCAGAGAGAGCTTCTGTTCAAATGGAAGAAAGAAAGGCCGTTCCATCATTGGTAATGGCAAATGTCACCAATATCGAATCAGGGGGTGTAGGTGAACGAATTTGTGTTGATTTGACAGAGAGACTTTCGGAAGGAGAAGGCATGCTAATCGGCTCTTCTGCAAATGCATTAGTTTTGATTCATGGAGAAACTATTCCCTCTGAATTTGTTCCATCAAGACCATTTCGGATTAATGCAGGGGCGGTACACGCTTACTGCTTAATGGCCGATGGCTCAACAAAATACCTCAGTGAATTAACTGCAGGCGATCGAGTTGCAATCGCAAATCAATCTAATGAAATTCGTAGCGCTACGATCGGACGCCTGAAAATTGAGAGGAGGCCATTTCTTTTGGTTCATTTTGAATGGAATAATCAATCGGCACAAGTTCTCGTGCAACAGGCCGAAACTGTACGCTTCATCAATGAAGAAGGAAACATCAGCGTTACCTCAATCCAGAACCGAGATAAAATCGCTGTACGATTTTCCTCGGGTATGCGACACATAGGTCGAGAACTAGCAGGGGAGATGAATGAGAGATGAAGGTCTACGGGTCAGGTAGGGCTCATGCTGGAATCAGTCTTCTGCACGCTCTTGGTTGTGGCAATGGTTGCTCGACTCCAATTGATCTATGGACCTATGTTGGTTTAGTGGAAGGTCCTTCGATTCCCGAGGGAGATGAACACAATTTGCTTCAATCACTGCTTGAAGCTTGGAAAGAACGAGATTTACCGCTTCCTTCAGGTGAACTTGGATGGCTCGTCAAGTCGGACATACCAACAGGGATGGGGCTGAAATCCAGTTCAGCATTATTGATGGCTGCAGTAAATGCATTATCCACAGGTAATTCAGTAATTCTAAGTGATACTGTCATATTTAATCTAATTTCAGCGATTCAAACTAAGGCAGGTTGTAGTATCTCAGGAGGTAGAGATGATATCGCATGCTCTTACTTTCCTGCTACTTGGATAGTAGATGCAAATGCGGCAGGAGCCGGAATAATTGAACAAATTGAATTTCCAGAAAAGGAAGTGATAATTGTCCTTAGAGAAATGCAGAAGGGGGCTGTAGACGCACAATCATTTGAGAATCTTCGTTCAAGGTTTGAACAAATTGTTGTGAAACTAAGAAATGGCTCTCCAATCGATGCCTTCAGGATGAACGGGCAAGCGGTTGCTGAGGCAATGGGAGATGAAGAGGCATTGAGTATATGCGAAGATATCGAACTTCGATTTAGTTGCCCTGCTGCGATTTCGGGTTCTGGTCCAGCAATCGCCATTCTATGTGAGCCTGAGCAGACAGAACCTGTTAAGCAACATCTCAAATCTGAAGGCTTACAATTTGTCCATACACGAACTCATCAAGGTGTCGAACTTCATTGGGAGAGAGAAGAATGGGAATGAGGCTAGGAGAATCTGTCCGAGTGACTCTCTTTGGAGAAAGTCACGGAAAATGTGTAGGTGCTCTGGTAGAGGGAATTCCAGCTGGAACTGAGATTGATTTACAGGCATTGAACGAAGATATTGCGAGAAGAAAGCCCGGAAGAAAAGGTCTCAGTATGCGTTCCGAATCCGACGAATGCGAGATTCTTTCGGGAGTCCATGAAGGAAAGGCAACAGGTTGGCCTATTCTTCTGCTTACTTGGAATTCCAATGCTAAATCGAAGGATTACAGTTTCCTTCCTGATCAACCCCGTCCCGGACATGCAGACCTTCCAGAAATGATCCGTACAGATGGTGCAGCCGACTTGCGAGGAGGAGGTTCTCAATCGGCTAGATTGACCTACGGATTGGTGACTGCAGCTAGCCAATTGCGAGGATTGTTGAATCAGGCTGGCTGGAGGGTTGACGCCCATTTACACAGTGTTGGTGATTTACAATCCAAACCATTGTTCCTACTCGATTTAGATACAGACCAGGATGTGGATTCGACAATGGCACGATTGAATTGTAGAGACGAAGAGGCCGCTGAATCATTCTCGAAATATATCGAAGAAGTTAGGATGGATCAAGACTCGGTAGGTTCTAGTGTAGAGTGTATTATTCAAGGATTACCAATAGGTGTAGGAGAACCTTGGTTTGATGGCCTAGAACCAGCTTTAGCACGAGGTATGATGGCTATTCCCGGTGCTCGTGCTGTTGAATTTTCTAGAGGCGTTCAAGCCTCAAAGATGAGAGGTTCTGAACACAATGATGCTTGGCATTTCGATGGCATAACGCCTGAGTTAGAAGGTTCAGAATCGGCTCAAGCCGATGGTGCCCTAGGGGGTAGGTCAACCGGTGCTCCAATTCGAGTTGTTGTGCACTTCAAACCACCAAGCAGCATAGCCCGAGAACAATCTACACTGCACCTACCTAGTGGAGAACAACGTCCGCTACAAGTAGGTGGAAGACATGACCCTGTCTTGGGTCCTCGGGCAGTACCTGTTGTCGAGTCTATTGCTAGATTAGTTGTAGCGGATTTGGGTATGATTGGTGGATTCCTCAATCCAGAGTAAATCAAAGCACTCACTTGTTTGCTCGTCCTTCTTGCATTTGCTGTAGGCGGAGAGGCAAGTTTACTGCGAATGCGGCGGCAATTACTGTGAACACCATTGCTGTTCCGAGCGCTACACCATAAACGGAAGTTAATTCCACTGATTCCCTCAATCTGTTGGCTTGAACACTATCGAAGATGCCAACCATTGCGGGAATGATTAGATTGATGAGAAGGGTTAGCAAGGCCACTAATCCTGCCACAATTGGAGTAATTCCAATCGCTCGGTAATATTGTCTGATTATTTTCCCTTCACCCATTACGTATACTTCACCAGTTCTAATTGAAGTATCCAACATTGAGAATCGAATGATTCCGTTGGTTAGTTCGAAGTACATCACTAAGAAAACAGCGTAGGCAATTAGCAATATTTTCTGTAGAATCTCTTGTTCTGGTATTAGGTTGAATCCGAACTCTACCTTGCTTCCTGCGAACCTTAGGGTTACCAGTAGCATTGCTACGTACGAGACCAACAATGCTCTCTGATCACGCTGGAAGATTCCATAAGCAC
Organism: Euryarchaeota archaeon UBA19; assembly: GCA_002502175.1. GTDB lineage: Archaea > Thermoplasmatota > Poseidoniia > Poseidoniales > Thalassarchaeaceae > MGIIb-O1. Next base: position 14,386 of record DAPQ01000005.1, read on the forward strand.
CTCCAATAGCACCAATAATCATAATCGAGATGTGAATAATTCCTCCAATTATTGGAATGCCAATTAAATTTGCAATAGCAAACCAAGCGGTTCCAGATACTGGAGTGAATAGTAGAGTAAGAGCGGTTAGTAGTACTAGACATCCTGCCGAACTTAACTGTAAATTGGTCACAGTTCGGTTAGCTGGAAGAAACTTCATCGAAGATACAATAGGTCCTCCAAAGAAAGACTCAATCCAAGATGGTACATGCACTTCTGGAATAGCATCTTGGGGGATATCGGTGCTAGACTTTAGTCGACCCGCTGCCTTTTTCCTACTTGGAGCGGATGATCTAACTGTCTTTCCATCGTATAGATGGGAGGTATCGGAAGCACCCTCTACTTTGACATCATCTGCGATAATTTCACCCCCTAGAATCCTCTTGCTCCGGCTAACGCGGTTACTAGCATCATGTCTGGTTCCCAATCCATGACATTCGCACCTAATCCTCTTAGTTCACTAATCAGAATATCCCTTTCTGTCTTGAGAACTTCATATCCAGTTCGATCCAGTCTTCTGGCATCGAACTCGAACTCAAGGCTTGATGGAGAGAGTACGGTTACGTCGAAATTCCTAGCCCTGAAGTCTCTAACTGCATCAATTATCGTTGGGTCATCTTCTAATGGACTTAGGATAATAATTGGGCTTCCTCGGTTAATGTGAGGTAGAATACGGTTTGTGACTACTTTCAGTGGTGTGTTGCCCTTTGCCATAGCTCCGGCCAATTTAGTAAGAATCACGTACAATTGTTTCTTACCTGTGTCTCGGTCAACCGATACAATTTCGTCACCATAAGTCACCAAACCAACCGAATCTCTTCGAGAGAGGAAATACTGTGCTAGACTTGCGGCAGCCCTTGTACTATAGACCAAGGAATTTCGACTCACTGGGCCAGTTTCAGATACAGATCGACTATCGATGATCAGTATAATGTCGCTAACTGCGTCTCGTTCAAACTCGTTTACCATCATCTTTCCAGATCTAGCCCAAGCCTTCCAGTTTACCTTCTTCATAGGATCTCCTGGGATATACTCGCGCAAGTTGTAGAAATTCGTACCCTCACCAGGGTTACGAATGTTGACGGCCCCTGTGAAGATTTTTGGAACCCTGCTCTTGATCAATGCGTCCTTGATATCCTCCATCTTAGGGAATACAAGGAAGTCATCATAGAGTTGAATTTCCCTTTCATTGTGGAATAATCCGAATGCATCCTGTACTCTGACGCAAACGGGTCCAATAGTATAGAATCCCCGTAGAGGGGCTTCAATCGTATAGGAGATTTCAGTTTCTTTCCTTCCACCTAATTCCATCAGAACATAATTTGCTCCTTTCTTTATTCGCATGACTTCAGGGACTCTGTCTCGGACCTCCAGAACCTTGGAGAGAGTTGATCGGTTCTGAATCCTGAGGACAACATCAATTTCACCGTCTTCGAAAACCCTCGCAGAGGATAGTTTTCGCATTGCGACAATTGATTGGAGAGCCACTCCTGAATCTGCTTCTGCATCCTCCAAGCGACGTCCACTAGATGCAACGTCTGCATGGGTTGTTCGGAATGCAGCATAGGTAAGGAAGGATAGTAGCACAACAGCGACTGTGACAAGTTGTTGATTTCTCAACACCAGTCCTAGCAGATACATGGCTACCGCAAGGGCGGCAAACATGGCTGATTTTCTGCTCCATGCCATCGGCTATCACCTCCATTTGCTAAATTTGGTTAAGATGCTCAAACTGTTGGTACAGGTACCTGACGTAGGATATCTGAGATTACTTCGTCAGTCTCGAGACCCTTAATCTGGTGTTCCGGCTTGAGGATTAATCGGTGAGCTACCGCAAGGGTTGCAACCGACTTCACATCGTCTGGTGTGACAAAGTCACGTCCACGCATTGCAGCAGCGGAACGACTTGTCTTCAGAAGTGCCTGTGAACCACGTGGCGATGAACCAACGAGAACCCTTGGGTCTTCACGGGTTCGAGATACAATCTCAACCATGTACATTCGAACCGCAGGGTCGACGAATACATCCTCAATTGCAGTCTGCATAGCAACCACACGAGCAGGATCGGTAATTGTCTCAACTTCTACATCGTCCTTCTTTCGAGCAATACGTCGAGCAAGGATTTCGTCCTCATCTGCACGATCTGGGTATCCTACACTCATCTTGAACATAAATCGGTCAAGTTGAGCCTCTGGTAGAGGGTAGGTTCCTTCCTGTTCCACAGGGTTTTGTGTAGCCATTGTTAGGAACGGAGCTGGAAGTTTGTGAGTTACAGTTCCGATGGTAACCTGCTTTTCTTGCATCGCTTCCAGAAGTGCCGCTTGGGTCTTTGGAGGTGCACGGTTAATCTCGTCAGACAATAGTAGGTTGCAGAAAATCGGTCCTGGCTTAAACGAGAACTCTCCTTTCTTTGCATCGTAGATATTCGTTCCAGTGATGTCGGCTGGTAGAAGGTCAGGCGTAAATTGTACACGCTTGAAATCACAGCCGAGTGCATCGGCGAACGTATTCGTCATCAGGGTCTTTGCAAGTCCTGGATAATCCTCGAACAGGAGGTTACCATTGGACAGGATGTTGATCAACACATTGTCGATAACATGGCTCTTTCCGATGATTACTTTCTGCACTTCGGTGCTAATCGCTTGTCCGATTGCACCGACGGCTTCGAGTTTATCACTCATCTTCTTTGAGCCGCCCTTAGGCTTCTTTTTTGTCGCAGCTTTTTCTTCAGTCATATTTTTCTCTCCATTTTCTGTTTGTTTCAGTTTTTACCCCAGCGTCGTATCGCCACCATTAGTTGACGTAATTCTTGGGGAGTGTATTTTCTGCTTTGGCTATATGCCAGTTCAACGAGTCTTGGATCTCCAATCATCGTTTGAACCTCAGCTGGCGGTTTAATCGCCATCTGATCTCTGGTTAGGTCATGATGAACTCTAACTTTAGTGAATAGTGCTTTTTGCACTCGTTCTCGATAGGAACTAGGGTCCAATTTATTGGGCCGTTCTTTGAATCTGGTGAGATCAAAAATATGACGCCAGTTTTCTTTTTCCGGAACAACCATCATCGCAACTAGCAACAACAATCCAACGTTTAGAACCACCAGCCACTTGAGGAATGTATTCGAAGTCAAGAGTACAACAGTTCCCATCGTTTCTACAAATGGGGCGGATATGATTCCAGTAACATGTCGACTTTCATCAAAGACAATTTGGAACTCGCTTTTATCATCCCGAATAGATTTAGCCAATTTCGGGTTGTCATGCTCCATCATATCATCAATAAGTAAGGAGAAGTATTGTTCATTACCTTGCCAATATGTCTCTCTTACTGTGTTTAACCAGCAGTTATTGTCTTGCTGTTCGCAGGAAGTGCTCATGTCGTTTTCAACCGCTACATCAAGGCTCCACAATCTGTTTGAGAAAGCCTCTTCATCAGATACAAAGACAATACTACCTGTAACTTGTAATTCTCTAGTATTTCCACCTACTAATCCACCGGAACCTGCACTAACCTTGTCAAAGGTGGTAATTCCCGGGTAATCGATTCGGATGATTAGTGCCAAATCTCCAGGGGCTGGGTTTCTTTGGTCATCTGCAAGTCCGTTACCTTGTACATCGATAAACGCAGATGGGGAAGCGGTTGAAAGAATCTTGACTTTTCTTTGATTTTCTGATGCTTGACTCGGGTCATCTTCAGGAAGTGGTTCGAATTTCATTCCAGTAGGGGAACGGAACATAACAGGAAGTCTACAATTTTCTCTATTCTCCTCTAAGACATCGGTATCAACACAGCCTTGTCTTAGGTAGGAAGATGGCATATCGTTAACATCTTCTGAAACCGCTGCAAGTCCCCATACGTTTAGCCACGATCCAGGGATTGGTTGTCCATCTTCATCATATTCATTCCAATACTGATTCTCATCGTTGAGCGGGGAATCAAAGAAAGTAACGCCAAATTTCTCAGCCAATCGGTTTGCATTTGTTCCATCAGCAGCGACGATAACCTTGCCTCCATTTTTGGTTACAAAGTCGTAAATCGCGTCAGCTTCAGTTTCAGCAATTGGCTTCTCCGGACCAATAATCATCAATGCTGTTCGATGAGGATCTCTCCAATCATTTACAAGCATTGGAGTGGACATTGTATTGGCGATAAAATAGCCTTCATCGGTAGCCATTGTATCTCGCATATCAGTAACTTGGGCGAGTGAACTAATGTCTCCTCCTTCGCCTTCAGTGTAGGCGGAATAGTAGGTTGACTTTCCTGCAACGAAAATCATTGGCAGAATCAACAGAAGTACCATTGTGGTAGCCATGGAGCCAACCACCATTCTAGTGAAATTAGCCTCTTCTGATTTATCTTCAGCCACAATTATTCCCTTCCCTTCAAAGATTTAGCATAGGCTAGGCACACCTACGCTTCTACGCGAATCTCATTGCACAGATATATGTTGTTGATTACAGGGCACCATTACAATGGTAATTTTGCATGGTCTGATGTATATATTGCACTATTCCAGTTCGTTGATTTTGATGATGTATTCTGAAAAAAGAAAACAGAATTATTGTCTTCTTCTAGCATTAACAAATAGTGCGCCAATTAGTGACGAAAGAATGACACTTATTCCGGGAGCAGGGAGATTTGAGGTGACCACTTCTACAGGGTCTTCTTCTTCATCTGGGTCATCAGGGTCTTGGGTGTTTGTTGGAGGCTGTTCAACGGTTATTCTTGTGAAGTCGGTTGAAAGCTGACTTCCATCTGCACCATCTGAAGCCACAGTAACTTCCACTCGACAATTCCGTTGAGGGTGACTTTCTGAGGCAGTTACTTTGAGGTCTGCAGTAGTTTTTCCTCCCTTCTCGATATTCCTTGTAAGTAAGGCATCAAGTCCGGAGTCGGTAGTCATCAGAGGGCAGTCGTCGGTGACTTCCAATTCACGAACTTTGTCTCTAGAATTTCCTTCGTTCGTAACAGTGACTTTGAGGATTGAATCTGTTCCTGAATTCATGGGTCCAACAGGATCAGCAATTTCTACATTTAGCATGAAAATTTCAGGAATTTCTAGGTCTCCAATTTTTTCTTGACTTTCAGGAATTATTACTGGCATACCATTCCTCTCTTGTAAATTAGCAGTAATTGTGAAGGATTCTATCTTGCCAGCGTCAATTTCATAGACATCGATGCCTCGAACCATGATTGTGAATGAATCGTTATTTCCAGGCTCTATTGTCGCATCTTCGGGAGCGCCCATAATTTCTGCATCAAAAGGAAATTCATACTCAAAAGCAACCTTTACAGAAAGCAGACCTTGATTATCGACAAACATTGTAATCGAAGACATGCCTGCCTCGGAAACTACGAATGGGTTACTATCATCTTCATCCGGATATTCAATTCCTAACTCCCAATTCCCCAGTGAAGGTTCAGGTTGAGCCATTGAGTTTGGAATTGTTGCAATAATCATTGCAATGATTAGAAAAATCGGTATTATCCCTCTGCTCAAGAACTCCCCTCCATTAAACCCGCGCAGGCCCGTCGTGTTAACACCTTCACCATCTTTCTTCTGTAAGAAGGCGAGAACCATGTGTTTTGAACCGGCTTCACGGCCTTTCTAATCGATTCTGCTAATTCGTTAATTGATTCAGCGCCGGACCACCCATCTAGACACTCGTCAACCTGTTTTGTATGAAGCATTGGAATCGACTCCAGCCCTGTAGTTGCCACTCTAAGTTGGCTCGGTTTTGCTGAACCGTTTTTCTTCCATACCGCTGCAACTCCTGCCTCAGGGAAATCCCATGATTCTCGTTGACGTAATTTCTGGTAATCTCCTTGCCATTCAGCAACGTCTTCCGGAAGTGTAAGGTGAGTCACTAATTCCCCAGTTTGAAGTACATTCCTAGTCATTCCATCAAGTTGGAAGAATTCGCTAAGCGCCATAGAGCGGGCGCCATTTGGCCCAGCGAGGTGTATAGTGGCTCCCAAACACATTAGTACAGGGGCGAGATCTGCTTGGTAGGTGGCCACACAGAGTGTGTTTTGATTTGGAATAACTCTGCAATCTGCTTCTGTTCCACAATCACATTTGTGGCACCAATCTATGGATTCTCTCCATTGTTCTGTTTGATTGAACCAATAACACCTAGTATCAAGGCAAATATTACCACCTACTGTTCCAGAACGCCTGACCATTATACTAGCCACAGTATCTGCAGCTTTGGCAAGTACTGGATGTGTAGCACTTGATTCGACTAGGTCCTGAAGCCGTACCATGGCTCCAATGTGCGTCTCATTGAGTTCCGTGAATTCACTTATCTTCGCGAGAGAAATTACATTTGCTTTGACGTTGAGGTGCCATTTGTAATTGGGAAGTAAGTCAGTTCCTCCAGCAACCCAATCAAATTCTTGCTCATTTGAAGCCAATTCGCCAGCAATCAAAATGGCCTCCTCGAGGCTAGTTGGAGTGTGTAATTGGAACGGAGGCATACGCATCAGTCATCACCTCGATGTCTTCTTTCTGTATGCTTCCAGGCGCTACCTGCTAAGCGAGGGTCGGCTAGATATTCTTGAGACGGAATAACATTCACAGCCCATTTTTCATCGACTTCATCTGGTGGTGTTGTGGGGTCTAATCCAAACAATGCCCCGTTGTGGTACGGTTCTCTATTTTCGTTGTGCCGCCGATCTAGATCGCGCTTTGCATGCTCTGTTGCTCTCTTCGAAAGCACCGCTTGGAGTTCAGAATGTTCCAGTCGGGGGCTGGGTAATTCTAACGGGTCACCCACTCCTTCAGCCTTACATTTTCTTTCGATGAGTCTTAGTAATCTGTCAGGAGTAATTGGTAATTCAGCGGTCCTAACTCCAATTGCATCGTACACGGCATTACAAACTGCCGGTAGGATAGGAAGAAGAGGACCTTCTCCCGCTTCTTTCGCCCCGAATGGCCCTTCTGGGTCATTAGATTCGACAATTATTGGAAATACTTCAGGCATTTCATGCACACTTGGAATCTTGTAATCCAATAAGTCAGGATTCATCAAATGTCCACTTCGGCCATACTTCATTTCTTCACTCAAAACTTGGCCCATTCCCATATGGCAAGAGCCGATTATCTGTCCCTTTACTGCCAGCGGATTCAGTGCTTTACCACAGTCATGAGCAGCCCAAACTTTGTCGACTTTCGTTTGACCGGTTTCAACATCTACAGAGACTTCTGCAACATAGGCAGAGAAGGAATATGCAGGTGCTAATCCAGCGGCTGCACCTTTGTGAGTTCGGCCCATTGGGGGGGTTCTGTATGCTCCTGATGCCACTAGAGCCCCTCGGTCTTCTTGCGCTTTGTGAAGGGCTTCGAGATACGAAACACCTACCGCGGGGTCATTTTTTGCAAATATACGGCGGTCGCCTATGACTAATTTTTCCCGCTCGGCACCGGTGATTTCAGCCGTTGCATCGAGTAATTCATCGCGAATTTGCATTGCTGCTGAAATCGCTGCATTAGCATTCATGAAAGTCACTCTCGAAGAATATGAACCTAGGTCAACTGGTGAGGTGTCTGATTCCCTAGACCTAATTCGAATCAAATCCAGAGGGAGCCCCAAAACTTCTGCTACCGATTGAGCGACAACTGTGTCAGATCCCTGACCGATATCAGCCGCTCCGGTGTGGACGGTGACGCCTCCATCCATGTCGATTTTCAGATGGACTGTTGCATGTGGAAATTTATTCGGGTCCCAATGAATAGGTAATCCGGAACCCGAGATAAAGAATCCACAACCAATACCGATTCCCTTTCCTAGAGGCATTTTCCTAAATTTCTCGTCCCAGCCGCTTTCTTGCTTGACCCGCTCTAAACATTCCCGCATTCCTATACTTGTTACTCTGAATCCAGTTATTGTAGCGGAATGCGGAGGTAGTAAATTGGCTAGTCTGAGGTCAATAGGGTCAACAGATAATTGCTCTGCTAAATCATCTAATCCAGTCTCTACCGCACAACGAGAATTTACTGCCCCATGACCTCGCATGGCTCCGCTTGCCGGCTTATTGGTCCATACTCTAGCACCAGTGTAATGGAAGGCTCCAATTTCATAGGGGGCAGTATGCAGAACTCCGTTGTAGTAAGTGGTTACGTGTCCGAATGAGGCAAAACCACCACCGTCAATCAGCGCATCGGTTTCAATTCCACAAATACGGCCTTGATCGTCTGCATGGAGATTCATTTCGATTCTAGATGGATGGCGACCACGATTGATCCAGTATACCTCCTCACGGTCGAAAGTAATTCTAACCGGTCGACCGGACTTCCTTGCTAAAATCGCAGAGCACATCTCATGGGGGAATGGGTCAGATTTACCTCCAAATCCACCACCCACAAAGGTTCTGTAGACGTTGATTTGATGCATCGGAATTTCTAGCACATCCGCTAGGGCTCGATGAACATAGTGAGGCACTTGTTGCGGAGTATAGAGAGTCAATCTGCCGGAAGGGTCCCAATTCGCCACCACTGCATGAGGTTCTGTTGCAGCATGATTGACTCCAGCGAATAACCAGTTTTGCTTGTGACTTGCTATCGCATTTTCTTCAATTCCATCAACGTCTCCAAATTCTTGGAAAACACGCTTCTGGACATTAGCATCACCGATGTGATATTTACCTCGGTCGTGAATAGGGTTTTCACTATCTTGCAAACCATCACGCATGTCGTGAATAGAATCTAGGATTTCGTATTCAACCTCGATTAAACGTTCAGCTTCCCGTGCCGTCGCCTCATCTTCTGCTGCAACACATGCAACTAGATCACCTACATGACGGACTTTTTCCACAGCCATAGCGTGTTCATCCTTGGTTACTGGTAAAACACCGAACTTATTTTCCGCATCTGCACCGGTTGCAATTGCTACCACTCCTGGAAGTTCAAGAGCCTTGGAAAAATCGATTGACAAAACACGAGCATAATGATGTGGAGAGCGAATAATTCTTCCAATTAGTTCTCCGGGCAACCTGATATCGTCTCCATACTGAGCCTGACCAGTTACCTTCCATTTCCCATCCACCAAAGCAGTTGTTTTTCCAATAATTTGTCCACTGACTAATTTGTCATGTCTATGTGAGCCCCATGGTTGGGCTAAGTTCCCACCTTGAGATTCGGGAATCATCTCTTGGTCAGTTGGGCGGGAGAACTGATTTTTCCCCCCTGAGCCTGGTTTGGCAAAAGGTAACTTCCCTGGTTGTTGTCTATAACCAACCATTTCATCCTCATTACCGTCTTTTGCCATTGAATCACTCTCCAGAAAATCCGGGGTGCGGGTCGCTCTTTGGCGAAGTTGAATCTTCGATAGATTCTCCTGAGGTAAGGATGTCAGATGCGGCCCGAACTGAATCGACAATCTGTTGATAACCGGTACATCTGCATAAATTCCCTTCAATCGCAGATTTGATTTCTTCATCTGACGGACCAGGATTCTCTTCAAGTAATGCTGAAGCAACTACCAAAAATCCGGGAGTGCAAAAGCCACATTGGGACCCGCCGCATTCAGCAAACATCTCTTGAATTGGGTGTAGGTGATGTCCATCGGCAAGGCCTTCAACCGTAGTAATCTCACAGCCTTCAGCTTCTGCGGCAAGAGTAAGACAGGATAGTCTTGGCTCTCCATTAATCAATACCGAACAACAACCGCATGTTCCCATGTCACATCCTCTTTTGGTGCCAAGGCTACCTGCTTGATCTCTCAACACATCCAGCAAAATCGCGTTATTCTCAATGTTCAATTGTTTCTTCACACCATTAACCGATGCTACCCAAGAGACTTCTCCAGCCGAGGGTAGCATCGGTAGCCGGTGTTGCACCATGGAGAGTATCCACTGAGGATTATCCTATTACGCTTCGGTCTGAGTCCTACGGACTCAATTCAAGTCTGAACCGGCCTTATGCATCACTGCTCGTTCTGCATCTTGTAGGTGTCCACCAAAAGTTGAGCGAGAGATTCCCATCTCATCTGCTAGCTGCTTTATTGTGACAGATTCTCCTTCTTCGTAATACCCTCTTTCAACGGCAAACGATAGCACTTCTTGTTGCCTAGTAGTCAGAACTTTGTCCCAACCGTTGACCATTTCTCCTCGCATTGTAATGACACTTACTTTGTCTGGAGGCAAGACTACTCTGAGAAGAGCCAGAAACCTTCGCATCGCTCCTGTTAATCCGGTTACTCTCATTTCCATACCCCTTACTGCATCTAGAGAATAAGGAGGTTGGAGGTGTAGGTTGGATAATTCAATAGCGGACTTTGCCAAACTGTGTGAACATAGTATACTAGCCAATATTCCATCCTCGGATTCCTCATGGATTTCAACTACCTGAAAACTATCCAAATCATTTAGTTCATGTATATCTTTTCCATTCTGTAATTCAATCTCTGCTAATTGAACGACTCCAACTGGGGAAACTCCCAAATGAGCCAGAACTTCGAATCTTTGGCAAATTTGCAAGATGCGTCCTAATTCCTTAGCGCCTTGAATAGTCGAGAGATTCCATCTCAGGACTACCTTGCGCATTGGTTTCACATTCCGGCTGCGCTATTCAACCCTATGCTATGGAACTCAAGTGTCTAATACTCCAAATTATTCCTTAACACCTTTCTCAATCGCCATAATTTCAGCGCACACTGCGATTGCAATCTCCTCAGGACTTTCCGCGCCTATTTGAATGCCGATAGGACACCGAACCGAATCAATCGCGTTTTCTGACACACCCGCAGAAATTGCCGCCTCCCTGAAAACCTTCCATTTTGATCGTGATCCAATTGCTCCAATGCGTGGTCTATTTGCTTCCCCACGATTCAATAATAGGCCAATTAGCAAGTCTTGGTCAACCGACCAGTCATGCCCTAACAATAGAACGTCTGAAAATCGCATGAAACCATTATCCGAAAGACTGTCAATAAACTCCTTTACATCGCTAGAATGATGTTCTACCGCATTTGGATATACTTCTCCATCAGCGTATTCATTTCTAACATCGAAAACACTGTGCGACCAACCGAGATTATCGCACGCAGCAGCGATGGCTAGACCGCAATGGCCACCACCAGCGATTAGTATGTGTGGCACGGGTTCCAAGACCTCCAGAGAGACGGTTACGCGACCGCCGCAGAGGCTGTTAAGCGCCGTCACCTCTTGGCCCTTCGCATCCCGATGTAAGACGTATGTCTCGACTCTACTAGTGCCGGATTCATTAGTCAACATTTGACCTAGGTGCTTCTCTACCTTCAGCTCTAACCCAGCCCCTCCGATGGTACCGTGTCTATTTCCTAAGTTGCTGATCGCCATTCTAGCTCCTGGCTTGCCTGGAACGCTTCCACTGGCTTCAACGACAGACGCAAGGGCAACCCTTTCGCCGTGATTTAATCGATCCAATACCCACGCTAGCGTGGCGCTGGTCATAGATGCCCGGAAGCGACTCAAGGTATTGGTGTTGCTCGCAAGGAAAATAGCATTTCAGCAAAAGAAAATGAAGAGTTAGCCACGACTAACTTTCATATGAATAAACACCTCAGCGATTCATATGTCACTCGACATCAGCGCGGGCCAAGCGCTGGAAATCTTAGTTATCTCAATGAGAGATGCTTTCCTTGCAGTTACTGTTTTTGTCGCTGCGATGGTTCTTCTATTCAGTTGGTTACAATACGTCACAGCAGGTCGATTTGTAGTCTGGATTCGTGAAAATACTAGGTTTCAACCAGTAATTGGTGCGATGATGGGGCTGACTCCTGGTTGTGGTGGAGCAATCATTGTCATGCCTATGTATGCGAGAGGGTATGTTACCTATGGAACCGTAATCGCGACTCTTATTGCAACACTCGGTGATGCCGCCTTTGTACTAATTGGTGCAGTTTTCCAAGACTCTTCTTTCCTTACTCCTGTTATTGTTGTCCACTTAACTTCCTTTCTTGTAGGAGTTTTGTGGGGTTATGGGGTGGATAAGTTAGAGGTCACACCATCTGCCCCGCTAGGCCGATTCGGCCCTAAATTTGGAACAGACGAACCATTAGGTGAAGAAGCTGCAAAGGCGATGGAAGGCGAGGATTCACTTATCGAAGATTTACCAAGAGAGATTCCAGAGGGATGGGGCTATCGTGTATTGCATCAAGGGTACAGAGTATGGTGGGCGATAACAGCTGTCGGTTTGTGTCTTGCAATCTTGCTTCTGATTTGGTATGCGCAAGACCCTGAATATTCACCCGAGTTAGTCTGGGATCCAACAACTCGAGATGGAATCGTAACTTGGGTGGGGTTAATTGGAACATCTTTGTCTATCATACTGTATATTTCCTCCAAGAATTTCTTTGCTGATGATACAGAGGCTACCATTGGAGACAAACTCAATTCACTAGACGAAACCCTAGTTCATGCGGCATCTGAAACAGCATTCGTGACTTTTTGGGTCCTAATCGCTTACCTAGTTTTTGAGTTCGGTATGATATTGTCTGGGATTAGTGAAACCGACATGTCCGAACACGGGTCTGGCGCTGCGGCAGTGTTGCTTGCGGCGACAGTTGGCCTTATTCCTGGATGTGGCCCTCAAATTATCGCAATTACTGCATATATCGAGGGGGTAATCTCATTTCCAGCTTTAGTTGCAAATGCCATATCTCAGGACGGAGATGCCCTGTTCCCTCTATTGGTTAGGCACAAGGTTGCCTCAATTTGGGCAACAATTCATACCACTCTTCCGGCAATTATTGTCGGTTTAGTATTCCTTTGGGTGATGGGTGAATATCCCTCAATCACAAATGCTTTGCAACCTTGACTAGTTCGTTAACATCTTCTTTTGTGTCTATGTTTAGGTGTAGATGAGGGTCTTCAACAGTTATCCTATCTGGGCTGATTATTTCACGTAATGGAGTGTCTGGTTCAGCCCGCAATATATTCTCACAATCCTGAGTAGATATTGCAATGGGATGACCTCCTTTTTCATTTAAGGTCGGAATCGTTGTGTCATTGCATTCACACAGTTTCTTTACAGTATCTAGACTAAACCCCGGCCTGTCGACTGGGACGATTAACAGAGGTTTGATGCCAATTGATTCAATTCCACATTGAATTGTTCCTGTTCGACCCAAATCTGGATTTGGATTAACTATCAAACTAGTATTAGGAAGTAATTTTTCGATTTTTTGTTCGAGCGAACTTCGAGTAACTACTGTTGCTGAAAGACCAGCATTTTGCAATTTACTGCATACTAACTCGACAAGAGTTTGTCCTTTGACTTCAACCAATGCTTTGTGGCTACCTAGGCGTTTACTCGCCCCAGCGGCTAGAACAATCGCTTCGTTAATCCTCATCGGAATTTGCACTCCAAATCGAACTGCGATTGAAGTAAATTGCAACTCCAATAACTGGAACCAAGAAAACCAATGCTCCAAAAAATACAGTCAATAACGATTGATCACTCAATCCATTTTCCTGATTGTTTGCCGCTTCGTCGATTAGAATAACTCTTCTAGCATCAATAGGAGAGATGTGATCATCATCAAGGTATAATCTGGCAAAAATTGTAGAATTGCCGGAATTATTGTGTGGTTCGAGTTCTAAACTCCAACTAGTCCAGTCTCCATCCTTTGAGTCATCGTTTGCTTCTTTCCATTCTGCACCACCAACTCTAACCTCAACTCTGGCATCTGATTCCGAAGGCAATCCACTTGCAATCCCTGTAATTTTGCTTTGATTTTCAATTACCTGCAGGGTGTCGATATTCATTGATACATTGAGTGTACGATCAATGCTTCCCGCTACTTCAACGAATACAACTGGATCGGCTTGACCGTATCCAAACTCATTATCTGGCCGAGTCTCTATCGCACTACAGTCATTGAATCCAGGGTCGTCTAAGAGTACAATTTCTCTTTCAATTGAGTAGGCTGCAATGATATCTTTGAATTCAGAGGGAGTAATATCTGGATTTGCTTGCACCATTAAAGCCGCAATTCCTGCCATTAATGGGGTTGCCATGCTGGTTCCTGATTTACTAGTATATCCATCATTTGTTGCTGCATCAGGCGCCATAATACTCGACCCGATGGTGGCTACATCTGGTTTTACTCGCATGTCAGAAGTATACCCCCTACTACTGTAAATTGCTAGCCCTAGATCCTTGTCCAAACTGGCTACGGTTACGGGTAAAGCAGCATCACCGGGGCTGTCAATTGTATTACAGCCAGCAAACGTCGCCCCTCCAAATTCGTTTCCGGCAGAAAGAGTCGTGATTATTCCAGCCTCAACGACTGCATCCATTTGGCGGCTCCAAGCAGAACTACCGTCATTGTCAACATGAATCTCAAATTGTTGCTCTCCAAGTGAGGAAGTCAAGATATTGATGCCATATTTTTCTTTGTTATCTATTGCCCATTGAGCGCCCTGCATTATGTCTTCAATATCACCATCACAGCATGCTAAGATGTTAATCAGCCATGCACCGGGTGCTGCCCCTACATATTTCTCTCCAGTTGCAGGGTCTGTTTGTCCCCCACCGCTACCTGCCGCAATACCCGCAACATGAGTCCCATGAGTTCCTGAGTCGTATGATTCTGAAGGGTCCAGTTCTTGATCAGTAAATACGGCATCGAAAAATGCGATGATTTTCGGATCACAATCTGCGGGGATTGGTTCTGGATTTGGGTCTAAGGGGTCAGGAGGGTCGTCGATACAGGTAAATGGGTCATCATCCATATCATTGAGTCCTTCATGATCTCCCCTCACTCCAGTATCGAGTACAGCAATCACCGCCCCAGTTCCATCTAATCCTAGGTCTTGCCAAACAGCATCGACACCCATGTTTGGAACCGCTTCATGCATGTTTGGTTCCGCGAGTCCAAGGTCTTCTATCATCACTACACCAGGCAAAGAAAGGATTCCCTCAGGATCTAAGATTGAGTCGAAAGGAGCGGAAGCTGCCACAGTATCCAGATAACTAAATCTGAAAGTTACCTCAACATTTAGTTCTTGGAGCGCTGAAATATCTGCATCTGTGGGGTGGTGATCGTAGTCAATGAATACTCTTGCACTTCCCGGTGAAGCCCTCTTCCACCATTGATTTTGTATTTCGCTAGGTTGTAGAATCAACCATTCAAGCCGGTCATCAATAGAATTACCATCCTTGTCTCTACTCCAGTCGAGCCACCATTCAAAATGAATTTCAGGTTCAACTGAGTCGACCCAATCTCCATTGAAATCTAGGCCGCCTCTTTGCCTAGAATCGTCGCTAATCGAAGAGGAAACTAATGGGGCCATTAGCATAATCAAAACAACCGAGACATATATGCCCCTAGTCTGCCCCATAATTGGTCCAACCAGCACCCATGTTTGAGCATTAGGACCAGATGACTTGAGACTATCCAGACTCGGATTGGTTATATTCTGATTCAGATAACATCTCTTCGTCCATATCTTCGTCTCTATAATATTCGTCATCTTTTCCGAAGAATCCTCTTTCTCGAAGTTGAATACCTGCGAAAATTAATGCAGAAAGAAGCACGAGAACTAATAGGGCCAAAATTCCAACTACGAGCCCCATAATGGAATTTTCAGAATCCGATTGTACAATTTTTTCTTCACCCATTATGTGAATACCTATAGCAAGATTAGTTGATGCTTGGTCCCCGGATATCGCCCGTACGAGTATTACTTGGTCGCCTTCTACAGTATTGTTGGGGAGGAATCGGAGCCTATCCACCAATAGGTCATGAGTCACCTGAAACTGCTGGTCACCAATTGTAAATTCAGATAAATCCATCCAATTATCTCTCATGTCCCAAGTTCGCCATTGGACTCTTTGTACTCCACCTTCTAGATTGAACACAATCGATTCGCCTTGTCCTATATGAACACGGTTATCTACTCCGTATTCACTGTCCAAAGTCACATTCAATGACATGCTAAGTTCGTAGACGTAATTGGCGGCTTCCTCAACCGAAGGTTGTGCATTAACATGACCATGACCATAGACGTTATTCTGCCTATTCTTTGGTATGAGGTCCTCGGCACAAGGCTCATTCGCCAACATGTAATGACATTGTCTGTAAGTGGAAGTTTCTTGCATTATATTCCTAATATCAAAAGGACTCAAATCAGGATTGGCCTGGTACATCAAAACAGCGACACCGGCAGCACCTGGTGTTGCCATACTGGTGCCAGATAACGCAACATAACCATCGCCTGTATTTGCATCCGGAGCGTTGACACTACTTCCTACGAAAGCGATATTTGGTTTGATGCGCCCTTCTTCAGTAGGTCCTTGACTTGAGTATATTGCGATCGCTGTATCTTTGTCCAAGGCGCCAACTGTAATCGCATCTTCAGCACTTCCTGGGGTCCCAATTTGAGCACTAAATGCCGAATTTCCAGCTGCAATAAAGATCGCAACACCCGCTCTCATCATTTCGTTTGCCATCCGATTAACCGATTCTTGTTCTGAGGTCGTCCATTCGGAT
The DNA here is from genome assembly GCA_002502175.1 of Euryarchaeota archaeon UBA19. Lineage (GTDB taxonomy): Archaea > Thermoplasmatota > Poseidoniia > Poseidoniales > Thalassarchaeaceae > MGIIb-O1. The sequence continues at coordinate 30,903 of DAPQ01000005.1, forward strand.
ACTGCAGGCCCTCCAAGGCTCATACTTGCTGCTCGAATGTTGAACTCATGGCGCTTTTCAACGGTCCATTCCATTCCTGCCATAACTTGAGCATAGCTTCCACTCCCGCTACCACTGAGAACTTTCACTCCAACGAGATTTGCGTGTGGTGCGACTCCAACATGTTGGTATGAAGGCGCTCCAGTTCCTGCAGTTATTCCAGCGCAATGAGTTCCATGTCCATTATCATCGTAAGGGAAAATTTCGCTACCATTGGTGGCACCCGGGTTATTTATTGCATCAAAAAATGCAATTACCTTAGGATCGTCAGTGCTGTTATCGTCATCTAAATCGTCTAGAGCAGTGTGATTTCCGTCAATTCCAGTATCAATAATTGCCATGGTCACTCCGGCTCCAGTATAGCCAGTATCCTGCCAAACTAGGTCGACACCATGAGCAGGAACTACATCCTCCATCTGTACCTCTAGTCTGCCATCTAACTCTACGAATACAACCCCTGGTAGTTGAACCAATTCGTATATTCTATCCAATTCAACAGTTCCTGCAATCGAATCAATCAACCAATACCTGAATTGTGTTTGAAAATCCAATTCACTTTCAAGCATCTTTTGATCAGATTCAGTCGGTGTGTGGTCAAAGTCAACGATTACTGAAATTCGACCATTGTCATCGAGGTATTGATAGTGGTTGTTTTGTGCAGCAATCCAAATTGCATCGTGAATGTAATCTCCATCTTTGTCCATAGGAGTGTCTTCCCACCAATCTCCAATCTGCTCAGAATAGGTTGGAGTCTGCGATGGATTTGACACGGTCGGAGCCGCAGCCGCGAGTGCCGGAACAAGCATCATACCGAGTACAGTGAAAGCAATCAATCGGGCTCGAATCTCCTCAGATGCAAACATGGTTACCATCAATGCGGCATCGAGAAGGTGATTTCAATAAAGCGGTCAGTTGACTATTCAGCCCTTAGGGCTGATTCAGAGGTCTCTGACCATTTCTCTTCCAATAATCATCCGTTGAACCTGACTACTTCCTTCGTAAATTTGTAGGACCTTAGCAGCGCGCATTAATCGCGCTACTGGA
>DAPQ01000005.1:32297-32730 GCA_002502175.1 Euryarchaeota archaeon UBA19
GCGCATTAATCGCGCTACTGGATACTCTTCTGAGTAACCATATCCTCCGAAGACTTGCACCGCATCAGTCGTAATTTCCATACATGAATCAGATGCAAAACGCTTTGCGTGAGCAGCACTTTCTGTATTCTTGATTCCATTATCAACTTCCCATGCAGTTCGCCAAGTTAGCAATCTACTTGCTTCAATTTTGGTTTTCATATCAGCCAACATAAATTGAATTGCCTGATGTTCATGCAATTTCTTGCCGAATGTCTTGCGTTCATCGGCGTATTGTAGAGCATATTCGTAGGCGGCTTGAGAACATCCAACTGCTTGAGCAGCGACATTAGGTCGTGACAGGTCAAATGCCTTCATTGCGTTGAACCAACCCACTCCTTCAACGCCACCAATTAGATTCTCAACAGGGACATGAACATCTTCGAAGATTACG
>DAPQ01000039.1 GCA_002502175.1 Euryarchaeota archaeon UBA19
CCATTGAAGACTAAGCGCGAGTGGGTTCCGCCAAAAAAGCACGGAAATATCCCTCTTTGACCCGCCGGAGAATTGCTTAAGTGTCCAACTCTATATTCGACCTCCATGCGAGAGCGATCGTTGACCACCTTGATTTGCTTATTTTTACTTTCTTCAACAGTACCCGCGGCTACTGCTACTGGGCCATCGGATTCGATAATATGGGGGTTTACCTATGATTGGGCCAACCTTGATGATGACCAAGAAACTATGACTGGTGTTAGTCCATTGCAGATATTTGAGGATTTAGAGCAGGCTGCAATGATTGCTAAATTTGACCTTGAGGCACTAAGCGTCATTAGTGGTAATTCATATATCTTCATTGAACAATGGGAAGATGAGTCAACTACACAAATTGAGGATGGAGATGGAGACGAACACACTGTTATTGTTCGCCACACCGAAATCACATTGAGACATGGATCTCGTAATGATCAAGGGATTGTTACTTTCTGGGAGGATGCTAATTCTTCAATCGATATTTCATATCGTGCTTCTCAAGATGCACTAGCCCTCTTCGACATAGTATACACAGAATACCTTACTTCAAATCTTGAGCATATCGGTGCCGATATGAGTATTACAGGGTCTGCCAGTCAAGAATCCGAATTGGGTTTAGAACTTGACCTAAGAGGAGGAGGAGAATCATATGATGCGGATGTTGAATTTGCAGTTTCATCTGGCATCTCTGTGGATTCAATTACCTCTGAATGGCGTGCTCTTGAACCAATAGATATACTTCATCAGATGTCTATTGATGGCTCGGAATTCGACGGCTGTTGGGATATTTGTGGGATGGTAAGTGGCGACTATACAGTATCGGCAAATTACGATTTCTCGTTGTCTGGAATACCAACCGAAGAAATCGGTCTTTCAGCAGATGTTCTTGACCTGTCAATAAGTGATACTGTTATTTCCGCTGGTGCTTTCTATGAGAATTTCGATACAGGGTACTTTGCTAGTGATAGAACCCCTGCATGCAATGGACTCAATCCGCAAATGCAGGCCGACTTAGGCACAGGTGCAGATGTCGAGGTACAATGCAGACAAGTCATTCCTCCATTTTCACCTGGGCTGTTAGGAATGTTTGCGATTTCGTTGAGTTCTTCGTTCACCGATAGCTCTGCTTTTGAGGCAGCTGCCGAAGAACTTGCTGAGGAAATAGGTTCTATTACGGACGAGGTCGAGGATGATATTCAAGACAATGAATCATCTGCTGATGACATATTTGTTTGTGATGATGGAACCGAAATTCCGGCATACTGGGTTAACGATGGAGAAGAAGATTGTCCGGATGGTTCGGATGAATATGGGACCGATCTTGATGGTGCAGAAGCCATGATAGAGGCATGGGCAAATTCAGATCTTCAGTCTACAATGTCTACGTTCATGGAAACACTCCAAGAATTAGTAAGTGATAATGTCGAGAATCCAGTTATTGATATGGAAGATGCTTGCTTAACTACTCTTTGGGACTCTTCCGAATCAATGGTTGTCGGTGCTGCTTGGATGCAAGACGGATACATGATAGTGGGCCCAGAAATCGATGGAGTCGGTGACCACAGTGTACAATTTGGAATAGAGTACCTTGTTGGTGACGATGCCCGAGCGGCTCAAGCTGCAGCATCCAATCTAGAAAACTTGGGCGACCTTGCACCCCCCTCTCAACATGATGCTAGGGACATAGATGGACTAGTAGGGGACGAAGAATCAGAATCGGGAATCTTTGTTCCGGGTGTTGGTGTACTCTCAACATTGGCTCTGTTGGGTGCTTCTGCATTATCACAAAGACGGAATGAGTGATTGATGATTGGTCACCTCCAGAGTAAGAAGGCGTTGGTAATTGCCGTCTTATTCGTCTTCCTAAGTATGGGTCTTTGGACCTCTGCGTGGTTCGAAATCCACGGTAGAGGGACATATACGGAAGGTATCGAAAGAGAACCTAGTATTGTGATTGAATATTCCATCGACTCATCACAAGAGTCAATTTCAGTGTCCTTAGAAAATGCAACCCCACTTTTACAATATTGGAGAAATAGGGATACGATTACGGACTCTAATACGGCTACGAATCAGCAACAAGATTCTGATTCTGAGAGTTCAGCAAATGATGAGAAATCTTCGAGTCTAGACACAGTTCGGATAGTAGTCGGCTTAATCATAATCGTCTTTGGATTGTGTATGTTTGAAGCCGTTAGAAATTCAAGTAAGATTTGGAACAAGGTTTCCTTTGCAGCATGGGTAATCCTTGGGTTATCTATACTAATTCAAGTCCCCATGTCTGCAATCTCGGATTTTGGATTAAATGACGAAGGAGAATCTTCAACAGGCGGTTTCGATTCTGCAAATAATGATGAAGTTTCAGTCAACCAATTTGCACATTATTCATCCAATTCGGGTTTGAGTGTAGAGTTTTTTTCCCTTAATTTTGATTATAGTTCACAAGGATATGATCTTGGTTTATTAGCCGAAGAGGATAGACAAAAAGTCATAGACAACCCTCCTGAAGTTGGCGAAGACGGATATGAATCATACATAAAATTCGACGCTGAAATGAAAGCGGGCCCTGGTCCTGTAATCTATTGGTGGTTAGGTCTCGGGGCCTTGGTATTCTATTGGAATAGGCATCTCAAAAGCGAATCTAATGTTGGTAATTTAGACTCTTGATCAGGCGCGAATAGTCGCTTCCAAGCCTCAAGATGTTGCGCTGCGACCATAATTACTGCGAAGTCTTCTACGGTTGCATCTTCGCCATAAGAAATCGAGACTTGCTGCTTGGCAGGTAAATCGGCTGATTCACCTCCTCCTGCCGCCGCATCAAGGTCAATCGCTAGGTCAGCCTCACCCTCTGGAATGATTGCAGAATCCCAAGGGCCGCCAACTAGTGCTCTTCGACCTTCGACGGGAATAATCGAGCCTCCTTCATCGGCCCAAGCGGCGGCGATTGCACGAGCCGCAGAGCCACCACCGCGCATTCGCAATATGCTTCCATTCGGTTCAACACCGATGTGCCGGCAAGCAGCAACAAACCCCACACCATCGGTGCTGGTTCCTGACCAAACTCCGTTTGTTCGCTTCAACTGATTAATCGCATTAACACCCTCAGGCCCAGACACTGCAAGTCTTGCCTGAGGTGAGTGTTTCAAAGGAGCGGTACAACTCAACCAAATGTCTCCTTGGAGGTTTTGCAAATTAGCCTCAAATTCATCCATAGAATCCGCTTCAAGATAAACAGATTGGGCTTCTAGCCCAAGTTCCGCTCCTACTATCTCAAACAATCTAGGAGTCAATGAATGGGATATTGGATATCCCGCGATACCCCAGTAAGCCGGACCGTTCACTATGGGCTCCTCTGAATTCTCCAAAATGAAGGTTTCAAGTGACGCTCATAGGCCGACTTAGCGATGGACAGCGACCTTGACATCGCCCGAAAGGCCTCGACTCGCCCAATTCAAGAAGTGGCGGACAAGCTAGGATTAGAGCGCAGTGACTTGATTTTACAAGGTTCTTCGATAGCAAAGATATCTTGGGATAGACTCAAACAGGCAGGAGAAGGAAAGCAAGGATTCCTAATTTTGGTAACCAGTGTCAATCCAACTCCCTTCGGCGAGGGTAAGACCGTAACTACGATTGGACTCAATCAGGGTCTCAATCGACGTGGTCATAATGCGACCTGTGTAATTCGTGAACCTTCGATGGGACCTGTCTTTGGAATCAAGGGTGGAGCGGCAGGTGGTGGATTCTCTCAGGTATTACCAATGGAGGAAATTAACCTACACTTTACCGGAGACCTACACGCTGTAACAATGGCTCACAACCTTTGTTCTGCTATGCTTGACAATCACCTTCACCGCGGAAATGATTTGGATTTGGATCTAAACCGAATTCTTTGGCCGCGTGTCATTGACATGAATGACAGAAGTCTACGTGAGGTAACAGTCGGACTTGGAGGTAAGGCCAACGGAATCGTCCGAACAGAGAGGTTCGATATTACCGCAGCGAGTGAAGTAATGGCGATTCTAGTTCTTTCAAAGGACTACGCTGACCTTCGCGCAAGGCTAGGAAGAATTGCAATCGGTGTATCAACAAATGGCGGTCTAGTGACTGCTGAAGATTTGGGGTGCGCTGGTGCAATGGCACTTCTTCTAAGGAATGCTTTGTTACCTAATCTGGTTCAAACCCTAGAAGGCGATCCAGCCTTCATCCACGGCGGACCATTTGCAAATATCGCCCACGGAAATTCCTCAATCATTGGAGATTCGCTTGCATTATCTTGCGCCGATTATGTGGTCACAGAGGCTGGATTTGGAGCTGATATGGGTGCTGAGAAGGCTCTGCAAATTAAGGCACAAGCCGCTGGAAAAGT
>DAPQ01000017.1 GCA_002502175.1 Euryarchaeota archaeon UBA19
CCTAATTTATCCATTATCAAGAGGAAAATATCTTCTAAATCTGGCTCGTATTCCTGTAACTCCCGAATTTGGACTTCCGATTTAGCGGCAATAGAAATGATTCTTTCAATTGTATTCTCATCCTCGATGGTTACTCTCATGACTCTGCCCATTCGTCTAACTTTCAGGCCATTTGAAATCAAGGCTTGTTCCATTTTTGAGGCTCCACCCCAAATTACTGCCTCGACCTCTTTTTCAATCTGATTCGCAAGGTCTGCAATCGGCCTGTTGACTACAATTTGACCATTGTGAATCATAACAACACGGTCGCATACCTCCTGAACATCATCCATGACGTGGCTGGACATCAGAACGGTACCACCTCCCTCATCAACAGTCCTTCTGAGCGTCTTTAGCATGAATTCCCTAGAGCGTTGATCAAGTCCGTTGGTTGGCTCGTCACAGATTAGAATCTCCGGGTCATGAACGATTGCGCAAGCAAGTTTGGTCGCCTGTTTCATTCCGGTACTGAACGACTCAATCTTCCTATATCTTTGATCTCTGAGACCAACATATTCCAACACCTCGTGGGCTCTCTGCATTGCTGCAGCTGGATTCATTCCCAAAAGTTCGCCAGCGTATCGTACCTGATCAATTGCATTCAAGTCAGGATCTAATGAGTCATATTCAGGCATATAGCCAATCCTTGATCGAATTATATCTCCCTGGGTTTTGATGTCATAGCCGAGAACACTACCTTCCCCAGATGTGGTCGTAATCAATCCTAGAATGCACTTGAAGAAAGTCGACTTACCAGCGCCGTTTGGCCCTAGGATTCCAATTGCACCTTGTGGAATCTGGACATCTACATCTTCGAGGGCAAGGTGTGGCCCGTACATCTTGCGTAAATCACGCGTTTCGATGACGAATCCCTCACTCAACAAATCGACTCCCACTGACGACTCCCTAGGGGAGTCGGCTGGATGTGAGCGCCTGAATCACTTGAATGAATCCCCGTCGCAATTGCCGTTGCATCGTAGGATTACTTCAATGCTCCATCTCGAACCTTGACTGCAATACCTTTGTCGAAGAATGCCATATCATCGGCAGTTGCATTAGCCACTCCATGTGCTACCAATTCGCCTTTGCTGCTAACAACCAAACATGGCTGGCCTACGATAAGGTGGGAATCAGCACCGAGAACAAAGCCATGAATTACATTCCGTCCTTTTCCAACAAACGGAATCGCATCATCCATCAACAAAACACGAGCTACGCCCGGATGGTCCAACTCGCTCGATGTTTCACCCTCGTCAAATCTAGGCGGCGAAGTTGGATTCAATTGATGTAATCTTTCTGCGCCAGCCAAGGTTAGGGATAGAGCACCATCTTGCAAACGAGGGGATAAGCAATGTACTCCTTCAAAGTTGATGTTCACCATACGGTCAGTACGAGATCGACGAACGGTCATTTTCTTGGTAAAATCACAAGAATCGGTGGGTGAGATCCCACAAAATAAGGATAATTTGTCGACGATTGTACAGCGGTCAATCCAGTCACGAATTTTGGTTCGATTTTCACCGCCTGCTACTTCCTCCGGATCAGGTTGACAAACATGGATATCCAGAGGTAAATCCGCAACCCCAAGATCTTCCAACCAAGCATCGATTTCATCCTCATCAAGGATCATATTCCAGAGGTGTTCTGGACACTCGACATGACACCATGGTGATACATCTTCAAGGGAGAATGGGATTAGACCAACAGGAGTTGAAATTAGTATGATTGAACGTGGTTCTTCCTCTAGTGCTGAAATCGCTGAACCTAATGCAGAATCGCGCCATGGAGGCGCTGCTCCAGATAGAATTACCACTCTTTCAGCAGCATCATTTGAGCCATCCCACCAAGAACCTGGGCGTCTCCATCTCATAGCCAATAAGGCATTCAAATGAAGTAGATGTGGACGACTATCAATATCGTCGGAAAATTGCTCAGCGGAACCTCGGACTGGGTTGGTAGAGGCTATCGTTCTGAGAGCGCTTTCAGCAACAGGCCCTTCGTCTGTTTCTTGCAATTGGTCTAGGACCCATTCGAAGGCCTCTCGAAGTCTAGAATTTGCATGACTTCGTTGCTCAGCCAATTGCCAAATTGTTCCGTTTCTTACAGCCTCTCTACATCTCGCTAGTTCTGCTTGAGTCACCTCTAGGTTGTGGTGAGCCAAGAGGGTTGAACGCTCATCCCTTTCCATCTCACGAACTTCATTTGGAGTGTATGGAAATAGTGCTGAAGAACTATGAGGCCATTCAGTCAAATCTCCCAATTTGACTGTTCCATTTGGAGTCAATAATCTGTCATCTCTTGCAAATAAAGCGTAGGCTGCGGAATCGAAGAGGTCTACACCTAGAGCAATGCACATAGGGAATAGAATTGGATGACCGCAACCAAACATGTGAATTGGTCGATTTGGTGGAATTGTAGACCGAGCAGAAAGAAGGATGCGAAATAATTCTAGATACCTTTGTTTTTCCATCAGAGGCACTATACCACCAATTGGGTGTACTGCAAAGCCTCTATGCTCTCCTGAAACTTCTCCCATCAAAGCGCCGGCTTGAGCCCTTAGGTCATCGTGAAGACCCCCTTGAACAGGTCCATTCAGGAGCATCTCTTCCCCAGCGGTATTCAGTGAAATCAATGCGCGATTTGCTGTTTCTTCTACCGCATGCTCAAGTTCTTCTCGCGACATATCGGGTCGGCCGAATACATCTAGCATAGTGCCGATATCTACTCCGATTTTCTTTTGAAAATCGACTATCTCTTCGACACCAACCTCTACATCACCATAAACATAGGATTGGAAAGTTCCAGAATCTGTTACAATCACCCCTGGGAAATCTAGCAAGGAATGTATTCCATTTTCAAGAGCAGGTTCACGCAACTTGTCGTGTTTCCAAGTGACGTAGGAGTTCGTAATTAGGCCATTCACTCGATATTTTTCCCACATCTCTCGGGGTTCAATGGTACGAATATTGGGATTAATCACAGGTAGTAACATTGGAGTTTCTAGAATCCCGTGTCTTGTGAATAACTTACCCAGCCTAGCGGCCCCATCCCTCACTGTAACCTCGAACTTACCGAGGTCCTGATCGCGACAGGGTTCTGGATCTGGCCGCTTACTCACAACCCTGCTGCGAAGCGCTTCGGTCATCAATCCTCGCTCGCGCGAGAGATGACCGTAAGTCTCACTTGACCGTTCTCAAGACACATTTCAACCGAGTCCCCATCATTGATTGCTAGAGTCGGATCATCATCAAAACCATGGGCATAAGGAAGGGCCAAAAGGCTAGCAGCTGGAAGAGTAAGTGGACAAACGTCTCGATTGATAATTCCCTTCGGACCTTTACCCGTGTAAATCAAACCCATGAGCACGAATGGAGCAACTGTGGAGCCAGAACCTTTCGGATAGATTAGGATTGTATCTTCAATTGGCACACCATCTAGAGGGTGTCCTGGTTCTTCGATTACACCCGAATCCCTATTGACATATCCCAGATACGTGATTGGCACATCAGTAACCATTGCTTTCCCGGTAATTTTCCAATCTGTCTGACTAGGAAGGCCATTCCCATAGAGAGTTACCGAACTGGTTTGATGAGTTTTATTTGAGGCTAGAGGTTTTGCTTTCTTTCCATCCAATACAGGGCGTGGACCTTCTGACAATGTTGGATTGAACGCATGAGCGACACACTCTTGGATTGGTGCGACACTTGTTGGTAAACGATTCAAACCACTCTTGAGATAATGTTCTGCTTTCAGTGAATTTGTAAGTATGTGATTGTATTTTGAGCGATTGTAAGGAGTAACCTCCGGGCAGGTATCTTTCAGAACTAAGGCGCCTGCTTCCTCTAACAAATCTACAGTTCCATCGGCTTGCAGCAATTCGTAATTGTAGCCACTTGTGAAAACCCAAAGACGACTATCTTGGATTTTCTGACCTAATTCCATGTGGGAGCGAACTGCGGCTGCAGTCGCTCTTGCCTCACCAACACTTGCTTGAGGACAACCAATTACTACGAGGTCAACAGTGCCGGTTGGAGCCAACTCAGCATATCTTTCTGCTAGGTCATTTTCAGCAAAGATAAGTTCGCCTTCGAATTGAGTTACTTCCGGAGCTTCTCCAGTTAGTCCATCAGCCCAGAGCATTGGACAACCATAGTTCGCGGCGGCTGCAGTCAATGCCTTGCGCTCCTCAAATCCTGCGTTAGTTGGTAAGCCAACTATTCTAGGCATGAATCCCCAAGGAAGATTCCATTCCGGTTTGATTTGCATTCCAATCCAGTCACCTAGTACCGACCAATCAGCAAGATTCTCCATCGAAGCTTCGACTGTGACTAGAATATTCGGAATTCGATTCGATTCGATATGGAGCCCCCATAACGGAGCCCAACCAGTTAGAGCAGTTGCTAGAGCAGATAGCCCAGATTCGCGGTTCGTCATTAAAGAAGTATAGGAGTTAGAGTAACAGACAGCATTCGATTCAGCCCAAGAACCGATGCCGGATTCCATTTCAACTCCACGATCATATGGGGTACAGGAAAGCGTGGCATCTATTCCTAATTCTGAGTAAGCCTGGATAATTTCGAATTGATATTCGAGGAAATTTTCATGATCGATCCCCATTTCTTCAATCTGTTCTCTATCGCAACCTGCTGAATTCAATGTGGTTGGAATGGATACCGTACCATCTGGGTCTCCGGAGAGGTCAGAAAGGAAGCGCCTCAAACCATGCCCACCAGTGATTACGCTGACGCCAGATACGTGAGCATGGGCGCATTGGGTGAACTCGGATGCTCCAGCAGATGCGGCCAAATCCACAACCAATCTTGCAGCCTTTTGTTTAGTGGGGCCATGCTCTGCGTCGAGCATCGATTGTAGTTCAGGAGGTATCTCCACGCTTAAGCCGCGACGGCGACACTCCTTCAATTCGTTGGAATCTATGATTTGAAGTGGCCAAAATTTTAAGGTTATTTGAAGATGAAATTTTATTTCTAATTTAGCACTAATAATTTCAAATACCGCGCTTATTAGTTTTCATTAAATAGATTTCAATATCGCCGACGTTTTGTAATTGAGTGAGACCTATGAGTAGCAGCGAAAATAATTCACGAATTCCGGTAACAGTATTGACAGGGTTTTTGGGATCAGGAAAGACAACTCTGTTGAACCATATTCTTACAAGTACAGAGCACAATATGAAATTCGCAGTAATTGAAAATGAATTCGGAGATATCGGAATTGACGAGAATATCATCGTTGAGAGTTCAGAAGAGAGTATTATCGAAGTCATGAATGGTTGCATTTGCTGTACTGTCAGAGGCGACCTGACAGAATTGTTAGATGATATGTATCACAGAGTCAAAGATTTTGATGGAGTACTTATCGAAACTACAGGCCTTGCAGACCCTGCTCCTGTGGCTCAGACATTCTTCGTTGATGAGAGAGTGACTAAACGATACAAATTAGATGGAATAATTACCGTGGTTGATGCCAAACACATTATTCCGAGAATAGAGGAAGAAAAGCCAGAAGATGTAGAAAATGAGGCAGTTGAGCAACTAGCCTTTGCAGATAGAATATTGTTGAATAAAATCGATTTGGTATCCGATAAGGAGATTCAAGAAGTAGAACGAAAAATCAAATCAATCAACGGTTCAGCGCCAATATTCCACACCGAAAATAGTCTTATTGACCCAAAGGAATTAATCAACATAGGGTCCTTTGATTTGGAGAAAACGCTCGAGATGGACCCCGAATTCCTAGACACCGATGCTGAGCATGAGCACGATCAAAGAGTTACTTCAACAAGTTCCAAGTTCGAAGGCGAATTAAACGTGAACAAACTTGAGAGGTGGATAGGAAATTTGATGCAAACTAAGGCAGAAGATCTCTTCCGTTACAAAGGCGTTCTCGCTGTGAAAGGAATGGAACAAAAATTTGTATTTCAGGGCGTTCATATGCTCTTCGGAGGGAGCTTTAGCGAAGATATTGGCCTATGGAAAGAAGGGGAAAAGCGAGAGTGTAGATTTGTGTTCATAGGTCGTGACTTAGACCATGAAGAATTACAACAAGGTTTGATGGATTGTAAGGCTGAAGAACTACGATTCAGCGAAGGAGATTTTGTGTTCGCAAACGTTGGAGAATTCAGAAAAGGTAGAATTCTGAAATGCTGGGACCAGGGCAACCCCTACAGAGTTGAAATCCAAGATGAAGAAAGAACCAATGTCTGGGTTCCAATTGACAACAACGATTTTGTTCGCGCAGCCTGAAACTGTCCTAAACTTCCAAACTTAGGTGTTTTTCATGTCTGCTGATGTTATTGTCTGTAGTGGGTGTTGTTGCGGAAATTTACAGAAGGGACACGATGAAGTTCCAATTGATTTTTTGCAGGAATTGTGGCAGAAAAATCAACTTGAAGATAATGTGAAACTAACTATTTCTGGTTGCCTTGGCCCCTGTAGCAAGAGAAATGTTGCTGTAGTAAAAACAAATCAGGGGTTGATTTGGTTAGGTGGTCTTAGTAGTCAGGATCAATACGAGACTTTAGCAGACTGGGCATCTGAATACTCAAAATTTGATTCAGATACCAACATTCTTGGAGGCCTAGAACGTCTGCAATTTAAGCACGAAAAAGAGTTGAAACTGAGTCAACCTAGGTTACATAATGAATAATTCAACAACAACCCGATGCTCTCAAAGGAGCCGCAATGAATTCGACTCTATCTACATCATTTGTATTCCTTAGCCCATTGATCATATTTCGGATTGCACCAGCCCTTCCACTTACTTGCATCGTGTCTACACATGTGTGACTATGACTTAGGCAGTTGTGATGGTATGATGTGATTTTGAAGTCTTTTGAGTGTCTTAATTCTGCTAGCTTATTTTCAACCTGGTGTTGGAAATATACTACAGCAGTCCCTTCGATTTCCTGTTCAGCATCCATCGATTCAATATCACCTCTGATTGATGCATCTGCGAAATGAAGGCTTGCATCACGAAGGAACATGCTTCGGTTCTTGTATCCTGTTTGTTTGATGAAGTCGTCAAGCCTACTGGCGAACTCTTTGTCAACACTGAAGGTAATGATTTGGCTCATAAATCAGTGGAATAATCACTCTTTAATAATAATTTCTTTTAACCTGTTTATTAGTTTTTATTATATAGTTATTAGCAGGCGGCGGGGCAATGAATAGCACCGCTTACAGAGCCGCTTTGATGAGTTTAGTACTAGTTTTGTCCAGCCTCGCTGGATGTCTAGGTGGAGATGAAGAAGAAGATCCTACAGAAGATCCTAAGATATTGGTTTCAACCTATCACGTAGCAGAATTGGTATCAGCAGTCGCGGGTGATACCCTCGATGTTGAGATAATTAGCCCTTCTAACATACCAGTCCATGACTATGAGCCATCTGCAGCAGATATTGCTAGGTTGATGGATTCCGAGATTTTCTTCTATCACGGACTTAATCTAGAGCCATGGGTGGATACAACACTAGAGGCTCTTGGAGATGATGCTCCAATCGCTGTAATGACTCACACAATGCCAACTGGACAGGATACGCTTGATTACGAATCAGTATTGATTTCCAATCTATGTGAAGTTCTGACTGAGGGGCCATTTGAGAGTACTACTTTGGGTACCATGTCCGATGACCATGATGATCACGATGACCATGACGAACACCATGATGATGATCACGATGACCACTCAGATGAGGAAGGCGACCATGAGGATGATCACGATGACCACTCAGAT
>DAPQ01000022.1 GCA_002502175.1 Euryarchaeota archaeon UBA19
ACAATGGCAGATATGAGAGACCCAGCATCTTACGAAGCCGCAATTCAAGAAAACACTAAGATTCTCTATGTTGAAACAATTACCAATCCGGTAATCAAAGTCTGTGACTTAGAAGCCATGGCCTCCTTAGCAAAGAAGCACAATTTGATTTGTATTGTTGACAATACATTTGCAACTCCGTGGGCTTGCAACCCAATCGATTTAGGATTTGATTTAGTTATTCATTCAGGAACCAAATATCTTGGTGGGCATTCGGATTTAATCGCAGGAATAGTAGTTGGTAGAAAGGACCTCGTTGCAGAGATTTTCCCTCGAAAGGTCCACTTCGGCGGAGCGGCCGACCCACATATGTGCTACTTGCTGGAAAGAGGTATGAGGACCCTACATGCAAGAATGCCAATTCACACATCGAATTCTGCAGAACTAGCAAAACGCCTTGAGGCGCACGGCATGATTGAACACGTCAATCACCCTAGCCTTCCAAGTAGCCCAGATTATGAAGTCGCTCAGAGAATCGTTCCAAAAGGAACAGGAATGATTTCATTTGTCGTGAAAGGCGGAGATGAAGCGGCCTTGAAATTCATGAGAAGTCTAGATATTATCTTCGAGGCAACAAGTCTAGGCGGGGTTGAGAGCTTGGTTGAATGCCCATTCAATTCCAGTCACATGTTCGTCCCTGAAGATGTTAGAAATCAAGCAGGGATAGTACCCGGCTTTGTGAGAATGAGCGTCGGTATCGAGGACGTTGAAGATCTTTGGAACGACATCTCATCTGCACTTGCAGAAACAGAACAACATCTTGCAACACTAGCTTGAGGTGTGGGCTTGAATGAAGCAGATTTCGTTGCTCTTCTAGTGTTCATAGTGCCGATGTGTTTCACCCCAGGTCCAAACAATCTACTCTGCGCGGCCCATGGTTCTCAACATGGTTTTCGTGCAACAATTCCAATGACGCTTGGAATGTTAGTCGGATGGTCTAGTTTGGGAGTGGCAGTAGGTCTAGGCACTGTCTACATAGAAGAAAACCAGGGAATTTTTCAGGCATTAACTTGGGTAGGCGCGGCATACATCGCTTACCTAGGGTGGAACGTTGCAACCTCTAAACCAAAATTGGAAGAATCCGAGGAAACCGAGCGACTTGGCTTCAAAACCGGACTTGTTCTACAAATTGTCAATGGCAAAGCATGGATACATTTCCTCGTAATGATGACGAGTTGGGGACTACTGTTTGGAAGTGGCGTATCGGGGAAGATTCTGCTAGTGGCAATCAATGCCGCCATCGGCTATCCAGCAGTATTGACTTGGGCGGCATTCGGCATGGGTCTTAGCAAAATTTTCTCATCTCCAGAAAAGGCTCGAATCTTGAACGGAGTTCTAGGAATATCGCTAATTCTAGTAGCAATTTGGGTTGCTCTTCCTCATTAAGCAGACCACTGGCTACCAGATACTTCGGCCAACCAATTCATTGAATTTACATAGTCTTCTTTTGCATCTAAAACGTCATTGTTGAGTAAGGAATCAGCAGCGTCCCAAAGAGCAGTCATCGCTGGGACCCAATCGCCGCCTTTGTCCCGACTCGCTTCATCGAATCTCCAAGCATCTGATTCGGTTCGATCGTGAACAACCAGCCAAGCCCAACCCATTGCAGAATCCAAACCCTTTGCTTTTCGACACATTGCAACCGTGGAAGCCACACCGTCCTCAGCAGCTTTCCTAATCAGTGATTCCGCAAAGTCGAGTGGTGAAGGTAAAACTCCTTCTTCCCAAGGCAACCGCTCAAGTTTTCTTGCCGAAGATACGGATTCATTGAGTTCTCTTAGGAATGCGCCAAAGCCTTGTTTTCTTTTGGCCTGTTTAGCATGAATCGTCTCAGCCTCTTCCCCTTCGAGGCCGAACATAGATTGCAATATATCCATTCCATTATCCTCCCATAGAGCAACTAATACTGGATGGCAAGAACTGTCTTCAAATCGAACCACATCATTTTCAGATTCCAAGACAACCCCATCTGAGCGAACTAAAACCCCTCCTTCCAAAGTTTCCAATACAATCCCAATTGCTTGTTTTTCATCTTCAGTGCCCTGCATATGAGAGAGGAAATCTTCACGAGAATCAACATCAAACCAATGATTTCCTGTGATATAACCCTCTTCTATCGAACCTAAAATGGCGTTCCTACAAGAGCGCGCGAGTTTGTCATCAGTAAGGGCTAGATTCATCCAAGCGAGAAGAACCTCGTCGAGATTCTCTCTCGCTTCAGTAGGCAACTCCCGGTCACTAGGCCAACCAGCAGGCCTCCACATCCAGTCCGCCTCAGCTACTGCCGACATCTTTGGAGGCATCATGCCAAGTGCTATTGATGGAACGAATGGGTCCTCTCCAGTCTTTGCCAATGTTGCACCAGTAATTCCAACCTTAATGTCATCAAATTCTAGTTTCAACCAACCGGAATCTGTGAATTGATTATTCTCTACTATGTCCAACTCCAAACCCTTGGTGAACCTTACATCATTTCCATTCAAATCGATACTTGATTTTTTCAAACTGTCTTCAATCCATTCGGGAGGCGCCACAGGTTCTTGCCCTGAACACACAAATCCACCATCCCATGAAAAGAACCACCAACCAGCCTTGGCATGGTCATCCCAAACCAATAACCTAAGTCGCGGGTGTGTATAATTCTGAATTCCAACCATGTGAGATTGTTTTCCATTCCCTCTGCGGATAAAACTCGACGCGCCATAAATTGGGCTGTTGTATACAGAAACTGTCGATGTATCTGCTTCACCAGCGGCAAGTAAACTACCAGCCAACGCCCTACCAACAACATCTCCTCTTCGCTTCACCATCCTTTTGCTTAACCATCGACGGTCATTTCTTTTCTTCGAAATGGCATCGATATCTCGTAAAGTGGCAGCTAACATGTCCTTGCGAGGCTTACCCAATTCACATTCAATGTCTGGAACAAAAATTTCGGGATTATCTAACAATGTCTCAAGATTTCTATCAATTCTCTGTTGAATCTGCTTTGAGGCCTTTTTTATTCCACGAACCCGAACTTTTCTCTTGCGATTTTTATCGCCCGGAAAACTCACTTCGGCGGGTGGTCGTGCCATATTGTCTCCTCCATGTTCCTCGCTTCATGCTTGGTATCGCCTGCGCTCGTAAGCCTCTCTCTCCAATCCCGCGAATTCGGCGGGTAAAATCAAACAATGTATCCGTCCGTCAGACAATTTCGCTATATCGTCTAAATCACCAGAAACAATTCTTTGGTCAGCAGTTCCGAGATCACTGAGTAAAATTGCATCCCAATTTGCAATTGCAGTAGTCATACTCTCCCGCACACTCCCTTCGCGTTCAACGAGTTTCTCAAACATCGCCTTCAGGATTTCAACGGCTTGTTTTGGTTGCATAGGTCTAGGCGTTTCTACACCCATTCCTGTGGGGTCTAAATCTAGCAATACTAAGGTATGCAAATTGTTGGTATAATTTGCATCAATCATCTCCAATGGAGAGGTTGGAAGATAGTCACCATAGGCGAATGGAAGCGTTACCTGCCGACCAAAACGATATGATTGCAGACCCGATAATGAAACCGCCAAAGAGGTCGCAGAAAGACCAGGAATAACAGAGAAATCGATGCCCTGCTCAGCACAATGCGATTCTAAGTCGACGTGGGTTGTTGCCTGCATAGGATCTCCAACAACCATCAAAGCAACCGACTTCTCAGTCGCTAGAGACAAAATCTCAGAGGGGTCTTCGACCATAGGGCGCATTGCCTTATTCCATTGGCCAACCAAACCCTCTAATCGCGCTTCTTGATCTTCAGGCAGGGTTGCAGTGTAGCCCTCTAAAAATCGATAGTCACAGGCTCTAGCATGCTCTATGGCATCGGCCGTCATCAACCCAAGATCGCCCGGTCCGAGGCCAATTAGCCACAGACCAGGGGGGAGCCCGCCGTCCGTCATGGTGAAGCGGGGGGCGTGCCTGCCCGTCATCAACATGATGCGCCACTTGGTCGTCCCGAATCGCGAGGTTGAGGCTGTTTTAGGCCACGTTCGCGCCCGCGGATGGGGCTCTGTTAGCCATCGTGTTTTCTCCAGCGAAGACGGCCTATCTCGCCTAATTCCTCTGGATGTAGGCGCACCTTTGGAATTACCAAAGGCTCTAGAATATCCTATTGTAATGCATGAAGGAGTTCCGGATGAAAAAATTGAGACTGATTGGTTGGCTTTACTTGCCTCGGAAGTAGACGAGGATACGATAGAGCAAATGGGAGATGCTTGGCCATCAAATCATGAATTTGTAGGGGACATGATGATTGTCAGAATAGATAATCAAGTTGCCCAATTTACAGATTCTATTGCGAGAGCAAAACTCGGGGCTCACCCTCATATTCGCTTGTTGTTAGCCGATGATGGAGTAGAAGGCGAATTCAGAATCAGACAACTGAAGCCCATAGGTGCTAGATTAGCCGACAGAATTCTAGCCGGCCCCAGCCTAGAATTCGCACCCCCAGAACTCCTGACTACCGAGGTTGCAGTGAAAGAAAGCGGGCGAGTAATTCGATGCGATCCAACCAAGGCATACTTCTCTACTAAATTACAAACAGAAAGACTCGAAACCCTCGCCTTAGCCAAAGAATTACGAGAAGAACTCGGCCGACCGTTGAGAATAGCAGACCCATTTTGCGGGGTCGGCCCGGCCCTTGCAACATTACTCGCTGAACCAAATTTAGTCTCCGATTTACTCGCGACCGACCTTAACCCCGACGCAGTCAAACTCCTCATGTCAAACCTCTCAAAGTGGGATAGAAGACCATATCCAGAGGGTGCAATTGAACTCCAACAAGTCCACGAAAACCGCCTGGTCGGCTTGGCAGATGCACTGACTTTGTCCGAGAACAAGGAAATTGCTGAAAAATGGGATCTAGTATTGGTCAACTTACCTCATCGTACGATAGAATTCCTACCTGCGATTATTCCGCTACTGGACCGAAGCTCTCCTTCAATGATTAGAGGCAGAGTGATTGTAGAGGAATCAGAAATTCACCAGGCGAATCAAACCATTCGCGCTATGGTTCCAAATTTGATGCCTGACAAACCACAACCAACTCTGAAAATAAAGCGAGATTACAGTTCATCGCTACGACTTTGCTCATTTGAAGGATGGATCAGTGAGGAGGTAAGGAATTGAAAAATATCCTTTTTGACTTGGCCGAGATGACCAAGAAACATCCCAATAAGATCGCTTTCATTTTTCTCAATAAAGACCCTAAATCCACTGAAGTTAATCAAATCAGTTTCAAAGAATTAGATGAAAAAAGCAGTAGAGCCGCAACACTTCTTTCACGTGAGGGATTTCATGATGGAATAGTAACCATAGTTCTAGCCAAGCCTAGTATCGATTTTGTAATCCTTCTTTATGGTATGCTGAAAACCGGAGCAGTTCCTCTATTACTTCCTAGCCTTGATATTCGCACTAAATCAGGAAGGGAGCAACTGAGAAAAATCCTCGAAAGAGCAAATCCAAGAGGCATTATTGGTAACAAATTCAGCATCTTTGTAAGCCAAATTCTATTCCTAAATAAGAAGCCCGAAAAGAAGCTAATCTTCTCGAATTTAAAGCGATTTTATTCAAACGATTCCAATGCAAAATCATTTGCCATCAACTCGGATATGGATTGGACTAATTCAGCGGCATTTGTCAAATATACAACAGGCACAACAGGGCCAGCAAAAGGTGTAATTTACACACACGGAATGTTACATTCTCATCTTCAAACACTAGTTTCAGAAGGAATCGATGATCAAGACGTGTTCTATGGCAGAGGAGGCACTCTCATCGTCCACCCTATCATTGGGTCATCTTCTGTATTGAATCTGTCTTCACCTAAACAGACCTCTGGATTTGATATTGTATCTATCGCCAACAAATGGAGCGTAACTACCGCTGTTCTTTCTCCTCCTACAGCAATTAATTTGGCTGATTACATATCAAAACAAGCGAATCAGAATAACGACAAAATGCTATCTTCAATCAAGAGATTGTACGTAGGAGGGGAGTCTGTGTCCGCACAGGTTGCTGAAATTATAGAACCCCATTTGTCCCATGATTGTCCATCAGAAGGTGGTTTCCATTCGGTTTATGGGGCCACAGAAGGATTCCCTTTGTGTTACGCCTCTTCTTCAATATTGTCAGAAACACGGGAACAAACAGCCTCGGGGATGGGTGTTTGTCTTGGTGACGAGGTCGGAGATATCGACCTGAGAATATTATCTTACAATGAATCAGAAGACTTTCATGATATGCCAATCATGGAGGAAGAAACTCCAATATCCAAGATACCAGTTGGAGAAATTTCGGTAAAAGGGCCGGTGGTTTACTCGAACTTAATAGGCCAAGACGAGGAAATTTTCGGTGGCCCAATTTCTTGGGCCACCAACAAAAAAGATGGCACACGATGGCATCGAACTGGTGATTTGGGTTACAGAGACCAACAGAATAGGGTTTGGATTGTAGGCAGAAAAAACCACTCTGTAAAATTACACAATGGCTTGTTTTTGTTCACGAAGCAGGTTGAAGAATTCTTCAACACCAGACTTGGCATCAGAACAGCTTTAGTTCCAGGATCAGACAATCAAAAACCGGTACTATTAGTTGAAAAAATCGAGAGTAAATGGCCCGTAATCGAAATTTTAATGCAAAATGAATTGAAGAAATATTCAGAATTATTTGGAGAAAAACTGAATCTCCAATTTCTCCTTTACGGCAAATCATTTCCAGTAGATTCAGGCCATGAGGCGAAAATAGAGAGGGATAAACTCAATTCTTGGGTTATTAAAAAATTAAAAAATAACCAAGTTAACACCTCACTATGAAAATCGACCCAAAGAGCCGACCTGTGCAAATTGCAGTAGCTCTGATGATTGTACTTCCCACAGTCTATCTTGGCCTAGGATATGTTATCGCATCACAAGCAATAGCCGCAAAACCCGGTTGTTATGTTTGGGAGGACAACCATCCCGATTCCTGGTCTTCTTTCGATGACTGGGAATCTTTTGGAACAGGAGACGTCGCAGAAGAGAGAGTAGCAATTAGGCAGAATTTCGATGCCACACCA
>DAPQ01000024.1 GCA_002502175.1 Euryarchaeota archaeon UBA19
TCCCAGATGGCGGAAGGCGATTCAATCGACCTGACAGAAATGGGCTATGACAAACTCCTAGGCAGTGGTCGTATTGACCGCGCTCTAAACATCACTGTAGGTTCTGCAAGTGCTCGTGCTATCGAGAAGGTAGAAGCGGCTGGTGGTTCAGTGAACCTCAGCGACGACGATGATGAAGATTGGGAAGAATGGGAAGAAGAGTGATTTGCACTGTTCAAAATAAATCAGAGGTGAAAAAATGGTCGAGCGTCGTCCTTCAGTACTTGGGATTGTGACTCTATCCGTAGTTTACTGGGGGGCTTTGGCTTGGTGGCAACAAGATGCATTGTTTGGCACTGACTCAGATGCCCAAATGAAGGCACTGACAATGTTTGCTACATCTTTCCCATACATCGGTTTCGTGATTTGGGGCACTTCTAACGATCTTCCTGAAAATATTGCTGAGATTCCATATGTTGGACGGATGCTGAAACCAGCAATTTGGTTGGCATTCATTGCCTTCTTCTTCGGTTGGGGGTTAGAAGACTCCTCAACCGTCGGGTTCCTTTTGGTCGGCGTTGGTATTCTTGGATTAGGAGCAGGTCTTGCGTTAGCGTGTCTAATGTATTCAGGCTCTGAATCTAGTAGACTGTATGCTTTGCAAAGACTCGTCGATGTATATCCTTCGATAACTAAACCCGACGGTCACGTCAGATTCAACCAAAAATTGTGGACTACAACACTTGTCCTAATCATCTACTTCATGATGACAAACGTAATGATTTGGGGTCTTTCTGAATCCACGCTCGACGTGTTCTCTTCATTCCGTGCGATTATGGCTGGTGCCTCTGGTTCGATAATGCACCTTGGAATCGGTCCTATCGTTACTGCATCGATTATCATGCAGCTTTTCGCTGGTGCAAAGATCATCCAACTGGACTTACAGGATTCTGCGGACAAGCAACTCTACCAGGGTGTGCAGAAGATCTTGGTTCTATTGATGATTCCAATTGAATCCATTCCTCAAGTATACGGTTTCCTCGACCCACATGAGGATATTATCATTCAATACGGCCTAGGGTGGGCTAATGCAATTATTGTGGCTCAACTATTCATAGGCTCATACCTTGTTTTCCTACTTGATGAATTGGTCAGCAAGTGGGGTATCGGAAGTGGTATTTCTCTATTCATTGCTGCAGGAGTTGCTCAGTCAACCTTCGTTGGAACATTATCCCCTATAGCAACAGTACAGGGTAGCCCTTACTCACTACAAAATCCTCCTTCGGGAACTCTTCCAATGATATTCTACACACTCAGGACGGCAACTAATGCCGAATTGGTTTCGCAAAATGGTTTCGAACTAATATTGCTGAATCATGCTAATCCAGTTGCTGCTTTGATATCTTCAATTATCGTGTTCCTCGTAGTTGCCTACGCCGAATCGAGTAAGCTGGAATTGCCACTGACACATGGTAAAGTTAGAGGACATAGAGGACAGTATCCAATCCGACTAGTTTATGCGAGCAATATTCCGGTGATTTTGATGGCTGCTCTACTAGCAAACGTCAACATGTTCACTTTGCTATTCTGGTCACATCCAGTACTCTCGACTGTCCCGATACTCGGTAAGGAAGGTTCCTGGAGTATGGCCCATTGGTTCGGTTCTTATGAGCCAGGAGCCACCACTCCGTCAGGAGGATTCGCATGGTATTCCTCCATGGTCAATGGTGTTGGTGATTGGCTAATTCCGTTATTGAATCAACAAGGGGACGCTTATGGTCACGAACTTTGGCAAATTATGGTGCACGTCATAGTCTATGTGACATTCATGACTGTCGGTTCGACTATATTCGCGAAGTTCTGGATTGAGACGACAAATATGGGTGCCAAAGACGTCGCAAAACAAATCGAGAGAACCGGTATGCAAATACCTGGATTCCGAAAGAACCCGGTTGTTCTAGAGAGGATTCTAGAGCGATATATTCCACCCGTAACCGTCTTCTCCGGTGCCTTCGTAGGTCTTCTAGCAGCTGGTGCTGATCTACTCGGAACTGTAGGTAATGCCACTGGTACCGGTTTGCTTCTAGCGGTCGGAATTATCCTCAGAACTTACGAACAAATTCAGAAGGAACAGGCCATGGAAATGCATCCTGTTTTGAGAGAATTCTTCGGTGCAGAATGATTTATTCCTAATCGGAATTATTCATTATAATTTGATTGAAAAGTGAAGCGCGGCGTTTATATTTCAATACTAGGTAATAGCGGCGCAGTACACTGATTTCGATTCTTACCCTTCTCGTCATATTCATATACATAAGGTCGGTCGGCGACCTGCTGCGTCAGACTGGCGTTGGAGACTGAGGACTCTAGAGTCCGGTGAAGTCTTCCATCAAGTCAGACGCAAGCCGAGGAAATGCAGTCGCGAACTTGATTCGCGATAAAGAGGTGAACCACGTTCAACTTGACCCCCGACATAGGGGGTGCAAGAAGCAGATTATTTCGATTCAAATTCAAAAAATAGAATCGGTGATCCTGCGTCAATTTTCAATAAGAATCAGCAAAAACTTGTGATCCACTCGATACTTCCGTTAGGATTGTGATTCCGCTCACGCGAAATCCGGTTGATCCTGCCGGAGGCTACCGCTATTGGAGTTCGATTAAGCCATGCGAGTCGAGAGTCTTAGGGACTCGGCGTACCGCTCAGTAACACGTGGGTAACCTGCCCTATGCTGGGGAATAACCTCGGGAAACTGAGAATAATGCCCCATAGTCCACCATGCCTGGAACGGTTGGTGGATCAAAGCTCCGGCGGCATAGGATGGGCCTGCGGCGTATCAGGTCGTAGGGGGTGTAACGTACCCTCTAGCCATCGACGCGTACGGGTGT
>DAPQ01000032.1:0-29730 GCA_002502175.1 Euryarchaeota archaeon UBA19
ATGGTGCGGACGGAGCTGATGGGGCCCAAGGACCGCAGGGGCCGCAGGGACCGGCTGGAGCTGATGGTGCGGACGGCGCTGATGGGGCCGACGGAGCTGATGGAACCATGCCTGTTGTGATGGAAATGACGGTGACAGTTTCATCCGGCAAGTATTTCATCGACGGTATACAGCAAGGAACCATTACTCTTTACAGGGGCTTTACTTACAACTTCGACCTCTCATCAGTACCATCTTCCCACCCCTTCAAGCTCGGTACCAGTGCCAACGGCAATCAATACACATCGGGAGTCAGCACTAGTGGAAACGTCATGTCTTTCACCGTGCCCTTGGACGCCCCCAACACCCTGTATTATTACTGCCAGAACCATTCGAACATGGGCGGAACGATAACTATCAACTCACTCGGAAGTGTCTCCTAATCGTGAAGTTGTAGTGACAAATAACAAAAATACCATTGCCGTCGTTAAGGTACCTGAGCAGGAAGTACTTCGTGAAATTTGTATCAGAGCCGAAGAATGACACACTCAAAACGATAGTCGGCGTTGCATGTGCCTCCAAAGCGATAGAGGAGGGGCATGATGTCAGCGTCTTCTTCGCGGCAGCTGGTACTAGGCTCCTCGATCCGTCTTACATTGACGAACTGAACAAGGAGATGGGGCCAGACTTAACGGTGGTCTCCCAGATGATGGCTACAATAACCGAAAATGCCACTCTCTACTGCTCGTTTGCCTCAGTGAAGGCCACGCTTGGACACATTGAGGGAGATGGTGCCCTGATAGTGCCCGATGACAAGATCAAATGGAGTGGTCCTCCGGGAGTCATAGAGCTAAGCTCGGCCTCAGAGGTACAGCTGGTATATTAGACACGGATAGAAATACCGAGTCTTGCCTAGTACTTTCATGAGAGACGTCAGGCGAGACTACGGACATGGCGTCCCAATCGAGATAGACAATCAAAACAAGCCCCTGGAGCTTCTCTCGAAATGGGTCCAGGACGCCATAGACGCCGGCGTTACAGAGCCCAACGCGATGAACATCGCTACTGTTGATATGAGAGGGAATCCTAGAAACAGGATGGTCCTCTTAAAGCACCTAGAGGGGGACTACATCGGCTTCTTCACTAACCTAGAGAGCAATAAGTCCATCGAAATCAAGGGCCATTCCACGGTCTCAGCTACAATATGGTGGCCAGAGATGGAGAGGCAGGTGAGAATCGAGGGTGTAGCGAATCAGATGGATAGAGGCCTCGTTGAGGACTACCACTCCTCACGCCCGAGGAAGAGCAGAGTGGCAGCTTGGGCATCCGATCAAAGCAGGCCACTGGGCTCAAGGGAGGAGCTCGAGGAGAGGTTCAAGCAGTACGACTCAGAGTTCGATGGCCATAAGATTCCCTTACCGCCTTTCTGGGGCGGTTATACGATACGAGCAGACAGGGTTGAGTACTGGGAAGGAAGGCCCAGCAGGATGCATGATAGGGTAGTGCTAACTAGGAAGAGTGAGGGGTGGGATATAGTTAGGCTATATCCATAATTTTCACTAAATAATCCGTTCCATATGATTCAAAATTTTCAATTTTCTTTCCTAGATTTTCTCACGAAATATGCGAATATTGCGAGTAGTGCAACTGCCCAACCAGGAATAATTAGGAGAATTGCAATTATTGTAGCAATCATCTCAATGACTGGTGTTGAGTTGCCTTCAGTGTGTTCGTTATCTAATTCCTCAAGAGTTTCCTCTTCTCCTGAAGGGTCAGTTTGTTCTGGCCAGCCATCACATAGGGAAGTTCCCAAGCAATGGTTTCGTAGAAGGAGACGGGTTGGTGTGTTAGCTCCAAACCTCATCTTGTCTATCTGTTCACTTGACAAGCCATTACGAGAGGATACATTGTCATAATCGGGAGTAATGTAACTCATCAAATTGGAAGATGTTCCATTCTCGAAAAAAATGACATCTTGTATTGTTGAATCATTGTAGTCAAAAACTTGCATTGGTTCATGATAGCGACATTGACCTTGTTGTTCCAAATCATTCCAAATGCAGTTATTGCCCCACCATTCAGGGGCTTGATCATCTAGGACATAGTTGCGTTGGAAATTCTTGCGATAAATCGTTTCTCCAGCTTCGCCGGCGGCTATGAATTCTGCAAGATTGTCAAAATCCTGATGATCGCCATGATAGGTTAATCTCCACACTGACCATACCAAAGACTCTGGGATTAGCTGATTGAATTCCTCTACCTCCTGTTCGGTTGCAGAGTATGGGATCCATTGTTCTCCAAATGGCTGAGAGTAATCTTCCCCAACTGCACGACGGAGAGCATCTCCACCGAATGCCATCCTACTCCATAGGTTGTTGAAATCGAACTCTGCTTCGGGGGTATTGAATCCTAAGACATGGGTATGGCTGAGGCCAAAGTAGTGACCCATTTCGTGCGGTAATGTGGTTAGTGCACCACTGCTGAGCAAATTTGTGTTTAACTCGACCGCTCCACCATCGGCAGATTGGAATTCATCATTAGGACCTCCGCTCTTTCCTCCGGCGTCTAAATTTGGTCTAATGACCACGGTGATATCCTCTGAACGTGCCCTTGATGCAAGACGAAATGCGCCTGCTGTATTGAATTCTTCATCTAGTGTTAATTCATCTAGAGACCGTTGTGAAACGTGCCTTTCCGCCAACTGTTCCTTGAGATCAATTAGTGCTTGTTGCTCTTCATCAGACAGTCCTAGCTGAGCTCGAAGGTCGGGTAAAATTTCGCGTAAAGTCCACTTTTGATGATAATCATTGGATTCTGCTATGGCATCTTCAATGACAACCTGTTCACTAGTTTGAAAGCGAAAATTCCATTTTGAAAATACAGCATTTAGATTGGTGAGTTGGATGTCTACCCAGTCATTAGGAATCTTATCCTGTGATACATTTAGGAACACCCAACGGATTCCATAAAGTCTCTTTTCTGGAGCAATTGAATGATGTTCATTACAGAATTCATACATTTCCTCTGAAATCTGATCCTCACTACTCGCCCAGCAATCGACCCAAGTAGGGGTTGGATTCTCTACTTGTGCTGAACTAATCGGTAACATCATCGATAGGAAAAACAGGCAGACAAGAAAGAAACCGGTTAGAGCTCGTCGCCTCATACCATTAGATGGATGCGGGACTATCTTGAAAATTGTGTTGATTCATTGACCGCATAGTATGGAATCTCCGATGTCTGCACTACAGATATCATGCATTTCTGGGATTATATGGTATACCTTCTTTCTTGCAAATCGTTTTGATATTCTCTACCTAAATCCGAGCCTTTTTCTGCAATCCACTCACTAAATCTGATTTCTCCTAACGGCTCTTCTTCTGATGCTACCAAACCGTTCATCAATCCACGAATCTCTGCTCTGGTAATGACTCTGTCACGCAGGAAGATTCCCATCATTTTCCCCGCTAACCAACCAACGATTGGAGGAATTGGAATAATCAATCTCTTCACTCCCATACTCTTTCCTATCAAGGATACAAATTCCCTGTAGGTAAATCTCTCAGGGCCGGCAATATCTCGAGTGATGTTTTCATCACTTGCTCCAAGTTCAATCGACACCCTTGCTACATCACGAATATGCACTGGCTGGATTGGATACTTGCCAAAACCAAATACCCCGAATATTGGGAATTTTCTCATTATCCAAGCGATATTATTGATCAGAACATTTCGGCCACCGCCAAAGAATACCGTTGGTCTAACGATGGCGTAGGATTGCCCGGATTCCCTGAGCAATCTCTCGGTCTCAACCTTACCTACAAAGTAAGTCCAACCTGGGGCTTGGTCGGGTTTTGCAACACTGAAATGGACTACTCTCCTAACTCCTGCTTCGCTAGCAGCATCAAACAATTGCTTGCAATTTTCAACAGCGATTCCATGGTCAAAATTCCGCTGATTATCGTTGTACCGAACCCAATATGTGTTATAGAGTACATCTGCACCTTTCAAAGATTCAACCAATGATTCATAATCATCGAAATTCAATGGGTGAACCTCAACTGCACCATCGAATGGGTCATCTCGGGCGGCAGCATTGGTAAGGGTACGAACCTGTTTTCCTTCAGACAGGAGTTGCTTTGCTATCCATCTGCCACTATAACCGAAGGCGCCGGTTACTACGTGCAGTTCAGAAGACATTCTGTTTGCCCCAGCCCGCCTTTATCTCAAGGATTTGGTGGAGACTCAATTTCCTCATATAGAATTGATATCGATTGAT
This sequence comes from Euryarchaeota archaeon UBA19, assembly GCA_002502175.1. GTDB lineage: Archaea > Thermoplasmatota > Poseidoniia > Poseidoniales > Thalassarchaeaceae > MGIIb-O1. The sequence goes on from DAPQ01000032.1 coordinate 4,259, forward strand.
CGATGTCTATGTAATCTTGGCCACTATCATAACTAATTCTTAGGTCATGAATTTCGTTTGTTATCCTGTGATGTACCTTCCAATTTGCGATTTCACCTTCGTCGACGGTTGTTGGACGAATCAAGCAGGCGTCCTCTGCCTCATCGAAAAGACGCCAAGTGATTTCCACTTCTCTACCGCCTCCAACATTCTCGATTAATTCTGGATTTTCCACATTTGAGTCAATAATTATCATCAAAGGATATGGTCCCCCATTCTTGGGTATGGAGTCTATTTCGAGGGGAGTTGGCTCATTCGTTGTATCTTCATTCCATTCGATATTGAGTTCGATTCTGACAACAATTGTTAGGTTCTCTCTTGATTCCATCTCGTCGACTGCAAATACATCTAGATGGTAAATCCCGTGCTCGAAGAATTCTACCGAAACCGTTTGTGATGTTTCTGCGGCTACTAAAATTGGGCTTCGACCATCATTAGGATCTATTCCAAAACTAACTAACTCATGCTCTGAGCTTGTTGTTGAAAAATCGAAATCTAGGATGATGTTCAATTTAGATTGTAAATCTCCATCAACGTATGTTTCAACAATCGTACCATTTGTAAATTCATAATTTACAGTTAATTCAATACCGTTATTTTCTTGCGAATTGGAGAGGCATCCAACAGTCGTAGACGACAGTAATAATACCGTCAATATCACAACTGGGTTGATGCGCACGATTGAATCAAATCGATTTCAGATTTAACGGAAATGGTTTGCAGTTCTAATCTGAATCTTCCTCTACTTCTACTTCCATTACCTCATCAAGTGATGGAGGAGGAGGAATCTGAGGATTTGATTCAACTAGCGAAGATTCTTGCCTAGAGTAGGCAATTGCGCCTAGAATTAGCAAGAAAGCGAGAGCAAATGCAATTCCAATTCCACCTGAAAAGACTTCAGTTATTCCTTGCTTATCCATTGCATCGCAGATTCCATCATTATCTGAATCAGTAGGCCAATCTCCACTATCCATTGAATCCGTGCCACAATTCTCTTCGTCTATATCGCTCCAATCATCGCCATCTCTATCGGTATCTATTGAATCATCAATACCATCACCATCGGTGTCTAACCAACGATTAGCGTCGAGTGGGAAATCGTCTTCTGTATCCAGATAACCATCATTATCGTCATCTGTGTCCTCGGCTATTGAACCGGTTAATCCTGATTTGTGTTTGTCAGGGAGACCATCTCCATCTGTATCCAGTCCCATCGCTGGGTCCAATGGCCAGGCATCGACGGTATCGTCGACTCCATCTCCGTCATCATCAACGTCTTCCTCTAACGAGGTAGGGCAATTTGGAATTACGAAAGAATCGGGGCGACCATCTCCGTCCGAATCAATGTAGGCGCATGCTTCGTTAGGGAAGTCGTCTTGATGATCTTTCCAATCATCATTGTCATCGTCATCGTCCTGATTATCTCCTATTCCGTCCATATCATTGTCTACCCATTCTTCGGAATTGTTAGGAAACGCGTCTTCAACGTCAAGATAGCCATCATCATCATCATCGTTGTCGAGATTATTGCAGATTTCATCGCCATCAGTATCGGTTGGCATAGAAGATGCATCTATTGGTGACTGAGAGCAAGCAATTTCTTCCGAATCTAGCCAACCGTCATTGTCGTCATCTAGGTCTTCCGTAATATCATTGCAGCCATCTGCGTCATTGTCGTTTGAGGCATCGCTTGTCCATCCTTCTTGGCCATCTGCACAGGAATCTTCTGAGTTGGAAACACCATCACGATCGTAATCAGAAATAATTACACGTATAGCACTGGCATTATTCACAGGCCCGAGATTCTGTCCCGCCATAGAATGATAGCAGTCTGCATTATTTTCATCACTAGCGCAAACTTCCATAGATAATGCAACATCACCATGTGAATTGATTTCTACAGCATTGATGTGAGTATTACCTCTTGTGGATGACTGAACACCTCTAATCCATTCTCCGTTACCCTCGGTGTCGACCTTCATCGCCCATCCAATTCCATAAGAACTACCTTGCCAAGTTTTACCTCCAATATTTAATTCACAAGGCTGAACCTGCCAACAAGCAGAACCTGCAATTACAATCTCCCCATTAGAGCCTACAGCTGCAGAATGAACCACTGTCCATGCAGTGTCTTCCGAATCCCACAATCCTTCCCATGTTTGAGATGTGTGATTCAGTATCGCCCACCAGGCATCCGAACCCCCAGGATTCGTTACAACAAGTTCTCCAGCGGTGAAGTTTGGGGAATAGTGATTTCCTCCAACTAGTATTCTATGATCATCCAATTCTACGGTTACCTGGACCGAATCGAAACCACTTCCTCCAATTTGTTCATGCCATTGGTAGCTGCCATTTGCAGAATATTTCGCCACGAATCCATCTTCTCTTTCTATTACCTCTTGTGGATTGAACCTGAATGAGCAAGAGTCTAGCCAGGTAGCATCATGACAAACCGAGCCTGCAATTAGCACACCGCCATCTGAGGTTGCAACAATGCCCTTTTGGTTCAATGCGTAATAACTTCCCCACATATCATGATCATTGGTTGAGCTGCCTAGAGTTTTGACCCAATTTATCGCTCCATCGGAGGATAATTTGGTGAAGAAAATATCCGCAGCGCCTCTGGAAAGTGGACTATTTGCTGCTGCTGAATTTAGTCTACAACTTGAGGTGGTATCCATGCAGAAGGAGCCGAGGAGATATATCTCGCCATTTGGACCCTCATCTAAGCTGTGAATTATATCATTGCCAGCAGACCAAAATGCACGAGACCAAATTACATTGCCATCAGAGTCCATTCTGAAGACAAAAGCGTCCATATTATTTCCTGGTGCCTCCAATAGCATACCACCTCCTTGAAGATAACAATCATTGGAGAGCCAGCAAAATCCACCAGAGACCAACAAATCGCCATTTTCTAGAGTGATTATTTCGTCTATTCTGTCTCCATAGCCACTATGGAATAGATGTGATTCAACACGTTCTCCTGACTTATCTAATACTGAGACGTAGCCAGGTGCGAAACTTATTGTCGATTCTGATCCTGATTCAGACGAAATTTCACATTCTACAGTTACACTAATCTCTGTATTTGCTCTACCACACAGAGTCCCTCCGAAGAAGAGGTTTCCTTGACCATCATATGCTAGAGCATTTATTGTATCATAATGGACGCTTGGATCGACGAGATGTAGTGGGCCAGAAACGTTCGCTTGTGTATCCATTTCGGATTCTAGAGTCGATAATTTCTCTGTTTCTTGAATCGCTGAAGAAAATGACATTAGCAATAGAATGCTCACTGAAAGTATGACGGATATCTTGCGCATGTTGTGAAAGAGATTCTCTCGTATTTTATTTTCTCCAAAGTCGATTCACATTCAATTGAACATAAATCAAAGTAGGACCTTTGGAGATGATGCCAAAACTTCCTCGCTACATCCTTCTTCATACTGTTGGAAATTTTCCCTAAACATTTGTGCGAGAAGATTCGCTACATTGTCGTATCTTTGCTTATCAGACCATGTCTCTCTTGGTTGGAGTATTTCACTCGGTACACCTTCACATTCTAGAGGTACTGAGAAGCCGAAGCGCTCATCTTCGACGAATACTACATCTTCCAAATCGCCGCGTAGTGCTGCATTCAACAGAGCTCGAGTCCAGCGAATTTTGATTCGATCAGATTCACCATATCCGCCTGCTACCCAACCAGTGTTAATCAACCAGCAATTGGCATTTTGTTGGCTAATTTTCTTGGAAAGTAAGTCAGCGTAAACACTCGGATGGCGAGGCATAAATGGTGCACCAAAACAAGTCGAGAATGTTGCTTGAGGTTCAGTAACTCCAATTTCTGTTCCAGCAACCTTTGCAGTATAACCTGACATAAAGTGGTAAGCAGCTTGGTCTGGAGTTAATCGAGAAAGCGGAGGTAGAACTCCGAAGGCGTCACAGGTCAGGAAAACTACATTCTTTGGATGACCTGCAGTGGAATCTGCAGTTCTATTTTCTATTGCTTCGATAGGATAGGAAGCTCGAGTATTTTGAGTAAGGGTTCCATCATCAAAATCTGGAACTCCATTGGAATCAAGGATTACATTCTCCAAAATGGTTCCTGGCATTCTAGTTGTTGCATAGATTTCTGGTTCATCTTCCTTAGACAAACCGATTAATTTGGCATAGCAGCCTCCTTCGAAATTGAAAACGCCATCATCTGACCAACCATGTTCGTCATCACCAACTAATGCTCTGTGAGGATCCGCGGAAAGAGTCGTCTTTCCTGTTCCAGACAATCCAAAGAATAGGGCCGACTCTTCGCCATCTGTATTTGCCGAGCAATGCATTGGCATGATTCCTCTTCCAGGTAGAATATGATTCATTATGGTGAAGATTGCTTTCTTGATTTCTCCTGCATAATGAGTTCCACCGATTATTACCAAACCTCGGTCTAAGGCCAATATTACGAAGACCCCGGAATTTACACCATCTTCATCAGGGTCGGCTACTAAATCTGGAGCGTGTAAAATTGTGTATTCGGGAACATGATCATTCAATTCAGAAGGGTCACTGCGAACGAACATATTGTGGAAGAAGGCAGCGTGCCAAGCCTTCTCGGTAACTAGTCGGACAGGCATTGCATAATTTGTATCCGCGCCGCAATGTGCGTCTTTGACGAATAATTGGTCTGCTGAGTCGAGGTGAGATTGCACCTTCTTGAGAAGATTCTCAAACACCCAGCGACTTGTTGGGCGATTCACTTTACCCCACCAAACATGATCTGCATATCCTGGTTCGTCTACGATGAATCGGTCATTTGGTGAACGTCCGGTGCGTTCTCCAGTGGTTGCGAGTAAGACACCGTGTGCTGTCATCTCTGCTTCACCACCCTTTACTGCCGTTTCGTGCAATTCATCCGAGGCCAGATTCCAATGCACAGAGCCGCTAGGATTCAATCCGTGCGTCGACAGAGGGGTCGCTGAGACAGCGGTGGTGGACGAGCGCGAGGTGCTCTCCATGTATCACGCCTCAGATGTTTACCTTTCAACCATTACGGATAACCCATTGAGATGATTTCTCTAAGATATTGTAATTCAACTATCCCTGACGGGGATGCGATTATCGCCGAATGCCGTTCCTCGCGAGCGCGTGAGTGATGAGAAGGACGACCGCGTGATTCGCGAACGTCGATTCAAAATCGGTGCAAACCTAGACATCGGAGACCTAGGAATAGGTGAAAAATCCGAGGAAGTTGCCGATTCTAATCTGCCGGATTCCGAAGGAAATGAGACCGAAGAAGAGGATGAGGCTCTGGGCGATGTCTTCGACCCTTTCAAAGAAACAACAGGCAACGAAGCAGGAGCGATAGCTTCTGACGGAACAGTAGCCAGTGCTCCCGAAGATGACATTGTTACCTCGATGGCAAAGGATGGTGAACGACGAGTAAATTGGTCACTGATGGTGTCGATGATTTTCGTCTTTAGTGCCCTGAGCGTAGTTGCGGGAACAGCGTTCCCGCCAATGATTTCATTGGTATTATTGCTAATTCTAGCCGGTGTAGGATTTGCTTTTGGAGAACGATGGGTTCCAGACAAGAATTTGCACTTACTTGGGGTTTCTTGGGTCATAATTTCGATGAAGGTCCTCTACGGCCTTGCAATCGAACTAAATCGATGGGAATTAGGTGGTTTCCTTCCCATTTCTGTAGAAGTTCTAGCGATTCTATTGTTATTGCTCGTTGCCCTAAACGTGTTCATTGCTTATCGACATGATCACGATGCAATCGCAGCACAGGCAACTCTCGTTCTATTGGCTATTGGATCTACTGCTGGATCAATTGGAGGAGAATTTGGAGTCGCGGTGATGATTCTATTAGCTACCTTGTTACTCCATGGTCTAGCGCTTCACAGAGGCTCTGGAAATCTCGCCGCGCTAGGAGTGGCGGCTTCGAATCTGTGGATAGGTATGCATGCAATTACAGGTGGATTTACTGCTGGTTCCTTGGTTATCGAACCTCTTGATACGCCACTAATTCTATTCCTATTATTGATGCTCGTATCCGGAATTAACGCTGCTATGGCAGCGCGTTTTGCCCGAGAAGAAAACTGGTTCTCGGAGGGATTCAAGGCGGCCGGACTTGGTCAACCTGGACTTTGGGGAGTTTCGATTTCCTTGGGAATGATTGGAGCATTAATGGCTGTCGCATCAAGTCGAGAAGATTCTGGATTTGCATTGGGAATGGTAACCTTCCTTGCTGGCGCATTTGGAGGTTCATATCTTGTTGTAAGAGGCGTTGAAAGATTTAGAGTAACGATACCTCTATCGGTTGGAGCGGCATTATTTTCTCTATTGCTAATTTTTGGAGATTCTACGGAAGCGGTATCATTTTTCGACCGTTATGAGACGTTCACGATTTTCGCCGCGATACTGACCGCATTTGTCATTTTACGGGACCAAAATCACGTCACTGATCGTGTGTTATGGGTTGGTTCGGTTGGCATTCTGGTATTGTTAGTTGTACTAATCCCGGCAAAATCCGAAGCAAATGGAGGGGATGGGGGATTGGTACTCCTAGGGCTTCTAACCGCGCTCCACATAGGTACTGCAATTCTTGCAATAATGCGGCAGGCACCTTCTCTGGCTGGCGCTACAGTACTACTCCCTTGGTCTTGGGTTTTATTGCAGGAATTTGTGGTCGAATCATTCCGAACCGTGATTATAGCAAACGGTTGGACCGACCCTGGAAATCTCATTGACATAGCCACAACGCCGTTCGCGGCCTATCTCATCATCTCCGTAGTTCTGATGCTTATTGTGAATTTGCAGTTAGGGGAGACCGGAGTAAATCTCGCTGCAGGATTTCTTGGAATTACCGAAGTATCAGCCTCTATTCGAGATTCTGGAGCATTGCAATTGTGGTCGATTGGATTGTGGTTACCTATGGTCACCATCGTAGTCATGGCTCATGCTGGTGGCTTTACCGCAATTACCCTCTTGGCTGTAGTTTCAGTTGTCTCATTATCCCACTTAGGTGCCGAATTTGCTGGGAAAAGACTCGGTGGACCAATTGCACTCTTGGGAATAATTGCGGTCAGTGCGGCCGTACTTGGTTGGAGGCATGGATTAGATGAAATGTGGATTATTCTCTTGCTTATTGCTACCGCCTCAATTCTCTATCGAGGAGACCCTGAGGACGAGCCGGTATTCACCAATGGAATGGCTCTGATGTCCCTTCCACTAATTATTGCAATATCCACCAAAGAACCTAGCCGTATTCTAGAATCTACTGATTCCATACCCAATTTCGACTTATCATTGACTTCCGTTACTTGCACCGGTTTGGTGATGGCATTCTACCTCCCTCGAGCGGAGAAGATGGAAAAATTGCTCAAACCAGCGGCGGCGGCTCTTTGGTTGCTTGTGATTACAATCGGACTTTCTCTACAATTGGAAAACGAAACCTCTACCATGGCTGGCATCGGTTTGTTTGCATTGAGCGCCCTATGGCTTGTTGCTCGAGGAGAAATTAGAGCTGAACTGAAGACTTTATCCCAAAGAGAACAACTTTTGGCAATCGCTGGTCAAGACAACGTCAAAAAATTGAGTCTGGGAACTGGGCAATTAGACACCTATGATCCAAAAAGACTGGAACTACAACAAAAGCGCAAGAAGAGGAGAGATCTGACCACAACGGAAGATGATTCCGAATTGTACACTACAGATGTATCTCACAGACCAACAATTGTTCTCTTGGTCTTATTCCTAGTTCTTGGTTCTGTAATCGTATGGGGCCTGTTATTCTCTTCTTCTCCTTTCATTCTACTAACCGCCGGAATTTTCGCAACCATTTTGGTTGCAATCGCTAGATTACGAACCAAACAACTCGACCTTGATTTGCCAACAGTAATGGGAATCGAAATGCCGATTGCATACTCAATTATTGGACTAATAGTCGCATTAATCGCAGGTCATTTGGGACCTGGAGCGAGCAATAAGGAACTACTAGACTTAGCAGTAGTGACAATCCTAATTCTACAATTTGTGATTATTTCTCTTTACCAAAGGGATAACCTACTCGATAGGATACCGATTGCAATTGATTGGTTTGTTTTACCCCTAGTTATTGGTAGAATTGCTGGAGCGCTTCTTGTTGAGTCTCTACCATTCCCATTTACCGTTGACCCATTCGATGGAGATTTAATCGGGTGGCAAATTCCTTGGTTGCTACTTGAGGCATTGCTAATCTTCACAATCGCAATAGATGCGATGATAGATTCCCGAAGGTCTAGTGTAGGCCGAGATACGCATCTTGGAAGTTCAGGAAGAGGTCTGCGCGCCTCTGCATACGTGATGATGTCTTGGGGTCCTGCTGCAATTCTTGCAGTGGCTAATGCCATTTATGCTGGACGTAAACACCGACAGGTAGAGGCTGTAGGGCTGTCAATAATTTGTCTCCCATTAGCACTATTTTCTATGGGTACATTCATTCCACAAATTATCGAATATCTAGATTGGATTATTCTTGCTGGCGGATTTGTCATGCTTGGATTTGTGGCTGCATCCGTACCAATGAGAAATGGCCATTGGACTATGATGGCAGCCATTGATTGCCACATACTGATGTTTGCAGGACTTACTATGGTGAATATTTGGATAATTTATCCAATCGCATTATTTGCCATATCAACGACCCTTTGGGTTGTTGGAATATTCCATTTGCGCCGTATTTTACGAATCTGGGGATTCGGAGACCTCATCCTTGGAGTTGCAGCATCTCTGCTAATGCTAGGCGCTGCTTCATCGATAGATGCAATTGGATTATTCCTTCTGTTAACTGTAGTCGGAGCCGAACTGGCTCTAGTGACTTGGTTAGGGCAAAGAAATCAAGAAGCATTGTTACAAGATTGATTTCGGGCGGTATATCGCAACGGAATTAAGTTAATCATCCCACATTGCTTGCTAAGTTTATGGCGAGCATAGTTGAGATTCTAATCGAACGATTACAAAATCTCAATCCAATAGAATACTTCACCTTCACTGTAAACGCATTGGTTTTCATATTTTCAAAACAAATCGCTAGAATGCACGGAGAAGATGATCTTGCAAAAACAAGGTTACGACTACGAACCCTACATTCATTCAACCTGGTCGTTTTCTTGGCATTTATCATCTCGATTATTTTGTTGAATAGCTCATATCCTGATGAACAGATTAGTCAGTCGTCTCTTTGTTTGCTGATTGCCTACGTCATTTACAACATTGCAGATGGATTGATTCTGAAGAGATATGGAGAAGTGATTTCAGTTATGGGCTCTGCCAGAACTGTCGAAACCGCCACTTCTAGAACATTGGAATTGATTGTTCTTGGAATAATTTTGATAACTTCTGGAATTACTCTAATCAATATCTGGGGAATAACAGGTATTCTTGAAACTACAGGAGCAATAGGATTCCTAGCTTTACTTATTTTCACCACTAAGGATTATTGGTTGAATGACTTCTTGAGTGGGATTTTGATAATTAGTGGTAATAGTGCAAAGCGCGGTGATGTGATTTCGATTCCAGATCTAAATGTCCTAGGAATAATCATGGAAATCGGTGGACTTCAAACTCGCGTTCGAGATTTGGCTCAAGGTCACGATATAGAAATCCCCAACAATGCAATGCTCAATCACCGTACTGACTTCTACAAAGATAATCCCGGAGGACCTCACAAAGAATTTGTAGAATTCAACATAGGATACGGTGTAGATACAAAAGTTGTGAATGATTACTTGAATCAGGCTTACCAAGAGGCAAAGAAAAATTGTACCGGGCTGGATGAAGATCGTCAACCAATTATTTCCTTGAAAGAAAATGCAAACAACGCAGTTAGATGGAGGATGACGTATTTTGTCTCCTCTCCTAGACAATTGCTCAAGATTAGAGATGAAATAAACCTAGCAGCGTATAATTTACAGGGTGAATTCGGCATTGACCTAAGCACGCCGACTTTGGAAAAGTCTGTTGCAGATAACTGACAACCGGCGCTTTGTAATTGATTTTCGAATCGCCGATTAGTTGAGTTGCGTAGCACTAACCTTGATGACTGACGGGGTGTGGTCGAATACCGTGTCCCGCAGTTGGATCTCAGACACTCCCGATGAGGTCGAGCACCCTACTGTACCTCTAGGCATCAATGAAATGGCGATTCCAAGGGCCGCAATTTTGCTATCATTGGCCACAGCCGCCCTACTAATTGGATCAACTGTAGTTGTTGGTTACAGCGTCTACGTATTCGTCAAAGAGAATGAGGATGCGTTCTCTGTGACAGATCAAGATTTACTCAAGGACGATAATGATAGATGGTACTGGGAAGTAGACTTGTTATTCGACACCTGTGATTCTAGATTAGGTGATTGGGATTGGCCGGATGTTTTGTCTGAACAAGACGATGTGTTCCTTTATCCCGGCGAATTACGCTGTGATTGGGAGCATCAAGGAGATGGTGATAGAGCCAGTGTTGCGATATACAATAGAGGTAATCAAACCCTAGATATTGTTCTCGAAATAACCGGTGGAGAGGTGGTCTTTGCCTCGGAAGGCGACACTATGCTTACCGTGAATGAAATAGGAGTTAATGAAACTGCAATTGTAGAAATTCAGTTGAATAATGCAGTAACAGAGCACGATATACAGATTCAAGCATCCCATCTTAATGTTCGAGAAGCGGAAGTGCTTCTCGATATCCATATCTTCGAAGGCTCTAATCCTAGAGATTTGCATGCTACTGATGGAGATACTTTAGAGGTTCATTACAAGGTTTGGGATGCTGATACAGACCAACTTCTTGACGAAGGCGATTTAATTGTCACAGCTGGCGATGATTCGAATTTCATACAAGGATTTGGATGGTCTGCAATCGGCCTAGATATCGATGGAGATAGAGGGCTAATACCTGGTATTGATACCGGGACTACACATATTACATTACTACCTCCACCAATTGCTTACGGGAACAGCGATGGTCATGAACTGCAAGAATCTTGGTTGCGATTTGAGTTGAAGGTGGATAGAGCAACCATTTGAGAACCACTAGACAGGAAAAGGACTTGAGTTCAACAAAGGAGCGGAGTGCATGAACGAGGAGCCAAGCCACTACGCTCTGAACCCCTCATCGGACCTGGTGAAGAGGGCTTCGAAGATTGCCAAGGCTGAATCTGCTCGTAAGGGAGAACCGAAATTCCACATGACCGAAGACATGCGACGATTGTCCACCCCTTGGTCTATTTCTCAAGTCAGAGCTGAGCAAATTCAGGCAACCGACCTTCCTGCTGGAGTCATCCTAGATGCAGCGGCTGGAAGCGGTGTGCAACTTATCGCATTGACCACCGGATTGAAGCGTCCTGGATTGGCTATAGAATTAGACCCGAATATAGGATTACTATGTGCTGCAAACATGCACATTACCGGCGAAGAGTCAGACCTGCAGCGAAGCATGGATCGTGTTTTGGTTGGGGATGGAACAGATGCAGAGAATGCAATCGTTACCTACTGGAATAGCCTAAGGGAAGCTGGAACTAGAGCACATCCTCCTATTGGTATGTTACATCTAGATCCTGCTAGACCACGAGATGCTCAAAAACATGAAATTGATGAGATGCAACCCGCACTTGGCCCGTTGCTAAAGGCCTGGGCTAATCATCTTGAAACAGGCCCTCGTGGTCCGGCAATTTTGCTTGATTTATCCCCTAGACTAAACGAGGACCAACGGTCACTTGTTGATGCTACGATTGAGACGACTTTTCCCGGAATCCCAAGAACTTGGGAATACCTCAGTCAAGGTGGAGGGAGAATTGACCGACTATCGGTTTGGATAGGTTCTCTTTCCTCCAAAGAACCCTCTCGATGTATCAGAATGGGTAAGAAGAAAATTATGGCGTCGATAGAAGGTAAGGTAGCAGAATCAGAATTGGTTAGCATGACCTCTCCTCCGCCGTATGGTGCATACCTGACAATAGTTGACCCTGCACTTGTTCAATCCGGGCTACACGAGGCTTGGCTTGATAGGGCGATTCCGGAGAATGCAGGACATTCTTGGCTTAGGTTGGAAGGCAGAAGACCTCTACTAATTAGCACAGATCCACTGATTGAAGATGATGAAATCAATGCTTTCGTGATTGCAAGTGGAGAAATTGTCCAACACCGACTAACCCCTCCCGAACTTCATACAATCGAACAAACCGCTGCTTCCGCTGCTCGTAATGGCGTTGGCAAGGTTACTCTCAGATGCAGTCTCGATCCAGACGAGCATCCGACCCTACAACGTAGATTACACAAGGCGATGAAGGAATTTGAAGGAGAAAATGGATTCATGGTGGACCTAGATTTGGATAGAGGTAGTGGAAGTCATACCCTATACATCGTTTGTAAGGAGCAGTGAGTCGATTAGCAATTTTATCGCCCCGTAGGGGCGGCCGTCTCCTTCAAATATGGAGGGCAGGTCGGCGGGATGCCCTATGAGGGCCATCGGGCAACCGATGAACACGGGGGAACCGTACTATGGCAAAAGTGAATGAAGCAGAACTAGGAGAGGATTTCTCCTACATCCTGAGGCTTGCAGACTCTGATATCGATGGTCTTCGACCGATTGCACAAGGACTTACTTCGATTAACGGAGTTGGACAGCGATCGGCCGGTCAGATTTGTCGCATGGCAGGAATCGATGGAAGTAAACTCGGAGGTCATCTGACCGAAGAAGAGCAAGACAGGATTCGAACAACAATTGACGAATATGCGTTGAACGTGCCTTGGTGGCTCGTCAACAGACAGCGAGATTTGCAGTCTAACGAAGACGCGCACATCATCGGAACAGAAGTCCGATTGACTCGAGACGATGATGTAGCACGATTAGCTGCAATCAAGACATACCGCGGAATACGCCACCGCAGCGGCCACAAGGTCCGCGGTCAGCGTCTTCGCAGCAATGGTCGAAGTGGTAGCACACTCGGTGTGCAGAGGAAGAAGTGAGGTGGTGAAGTATGGGACATCCTAAGTTTGCACGACCTAAGACTCAGACTCCAACACATCCTTGGAAGGCTGCTAGAATCGAAGAAGAACACGCCCTCAAGGACCAATTCGGCCTAAAGAAGGTCGGTGGAATGCGTGAGATTTGGCGAGAGAAATCAGCCCTAAGGCGTCACCGAAACCAAGCAATGAAACTCATTGGTAGAGTTGATTCCTCAGAAGGTCACTATGCTCAAGAGAAAACCGATTTGGTCGATTCTCTTGTTCGTAAGGGGCTACTAGCCGAGGGATCAAGCGTAGATGATGTTCTGCAGATTACCGTAGAGCACATGCTTGCTCGAAGGTTACAATCAGTAGTCTACTACCGTGGTCTTGCGCCGTCCATGCGCGCAGCTCGAAATATGATAGTTCACGGACACATCTCAATCGGCGATCAGAGAATGACCGTTCCTGGATACAAGATTCTACGACAAGAGGAAGATAGTCTGCAGTATAGTGCAACATCTCCTTACCTAGATGAGAACCATCCATTCCGTGTTGAGATGGAGCAACTCCGAATGACTCGACAGACTGATGAAGAGGAACTGGAAGAAGTCGGCGGAGTTAGAGCGACCACCGATAATGATGATTTTGTTCAACAAATCAAGGCTGATGCTGAAGAAGCACCTACAGTAGAGGAAACAATCCCTGAAGGAGGCGATGAGTGATGGGTCACAAGGCTGTTTTACACATCTTCAGCACGTACAACAACGTACTAATCACCGCCACCGATCTTACCGGAGCAGAGACTTTGGCAAAGGTATCTGGTGGAATGGTAACCAAGAAGGGCAGTGATGCAGGTGGTCAGTTTGCCGCAACAAGAGCGGCTGAAATGATTGCTGAAATGCTAGCCGAGAAAGAATTCGACCAAGTTATCGTCAAGTATCGAGGAGCAGGTGGAAACCGATCGCACAGTGCACCTGGTGCTACTGCTGCTATCCGTGCATTAACTCGTGCGGGTGTACAAATCACTCGAATTGAAGATGTAACTCCTATCCCAACCAATGGGACGAAGAAAAAGGGCGGCCGAAGAGGCCGTAGGGTCTGAGGTGATTATGATGGTGAAAATAGAAGTTCTAGATATGGGAGCAGAGAATGCTAAGCTCTTGATTAAAGATAGCGACCGTGCATTTGCAAACGCCCTTCGCCGAACTATGATGTCAGAAACACCGAAGATGGCAATTGAGACTGTTCGCTTCCAAATGGGTTCATTTGACCTGTGTCTTTCTTGCGGACACCTCAATCCTGCCGCTGCAGCCCGTGAATCATCTGGAGGTTCAGGTTGCAATCAGTGTGGAAAGAAGTTGGAGAAAGAGGGTGTTGACTACACAGTTTGGGAAACCAACGGTGCCCTACCAGATGAGATGGTGGCTCAGCGCCTTGCAATGATTCCAATTCCAACCGACCACAAGATGTTCCATTACGAGGAAACTTGTCCAACTTGCAAGGATTTGGTCCCGGAAGATCGCGGATGCCCTACTTGCAACATGATATACACTTGCAAGGCATTTGGAACTGAAGAAGGTATGACCGTTACCGCAGGTGACATGATTTACTTGGGTGATCAAAGTCTTGAGATTCCAGAGCACTACAGATCTATTCCTATTACTAAGTTGTATAAGGGACAGATGCTAGAATTCTACGCTACCGCAGTAATGGGTCGTGGAAGTCAGCATGCAAAGTGGTCACCTGTTTGCGGTGTTACTTTCGTACCAAGGCAAGTTGGAATCTTGAACAACAAGACCAAGGCGAAAATTCTCTGGGATTTGAATCTCACAATTACTGCAAAGGATTTCGATAAAGATGGCCGCCTTGATGACATTGAGAAGGTTGAGGCTCTCGCAAAGGAACTTCACCATGTTGGTGATGGAACAGAGATACAGACCGAATTCAAAGATGCAATTACAATCGAAGACGTACCGGGAGAGTTCATTTTCAGCTTCGAAACTGATGGTTCAATGAGCCCACAAACTGCACTTGAGATGGCTTCCTCTTCTCTATCAGAGACATTCAGTTCTCTTGGAGACGACCTGAAAGCTGTTCTCTGATGCCGACGTAGCATTCTTGCAGTGCCTCGGAGATGAAGGCGTATGACTGCGGTCTTGGGTAGAGGCACCTGCGGGGGTCACGTCACACTACTGTTCACAGTCGAAGACATGGACGAGGACCCCATAAAGCAAGGTAGTCTGGGCGCTGGGTTGTGCATGAATGATGGAGCAGAAGCCATTGCTAGAGGGGAATTAGGTGATTATTCCCTAGAAGTAAAATTGCTAGATGGAAATGGCGATTCAAAGATGTTTCAGCATGTTTTAGACCTACTGAGTGAGGAAATTTCGGCGATTTCAGACTATAGTTGGGAAATCGCGATTAGAAACAAATTACCATCATCACAAGGATTTGGAATGTCGGCCGCCGGCGCAATTGCCGCCGCCTCTGCATTCCAAAGAGCCCTCGGATTGCCTCATGAGGAGAGTTTGCGAAGATCTCTTGCTATCGCTCATTTGGTTGAGAGGCAGAATTCAACCGGGCTCGGAGATGTTACTGCATTAGCCGCTGGAGGAGTAGAGCGCAGATTGAGTCCAGGCTCTCCCTATTCGGGCGCTGATCTATTGAATGGACCTGGTCATTCCGAAGGTTGGACAGAATCGATTCCTGTGGTTTTGGCTTGGCGGGCAAACCCTGGAAGACACACATCGGAATATATTGACGATAATGATTGGAAACAGTCGATTACAGAGGCAGGAAGAAAACAAATGGATCAGTTGTCTGATGGGCCTTGGGATAATTCTCGATGGGGCGAACTTCTCAATTCTGCAGAGGCATTTTCAAAACAATCTGGGCTGAGTGATGATGCATCTCGTTCAGAACTGGTAGAGAAAGGAAAAAACGCCTCGCTAAGAGCCGGTTTAGATTCAGATACATCGGTTTTGTTGTGCATGTTAGGAGAAAGTATTGCCATTGTTCCGCGAGAACTTTCAAAGGAAATTTCTCTAGAGAATTTATTGTCGGAATTAACCGAAGAAGGGTTGGATGTTACTCTAACTAAAGTCGGGCCACTATCATGAATGTGATCCGCCAGCTCGCTTTTCGTGGAACTCATTAAGTGGAGTCAAATCTAGAGGGCTGGCATCGAGTAAAATTGCACCTCTTTGAACTAAAGAACCAGTAAATCCGTGTCTATACACGATCGCTCCTTGGCCATATTCCTTGACGTATCTGTCAACCTGTTTCTGAGTCTTCTTCCGAGGGAATCTTAGGTCCGCTCCATAGAAGTGCTTAGCATCAATCCAGGCACAAGGAACTCCATTGATTCTGACATCATCAAGCAACAGCAGGTCAGGGGTAACTACCGCTCGGCCTTCAGATTCTTTCTGCTCACGAAGTAAATCCTCCTGTCTTCGAAAACGAATGTCTAGGGAATCAAAGTGTGCACATAGAATATCTTCGAAAACCTCAGCAGCCGTCTGAGTATCGGACTGATTGACTGAACTGACCTTATCGGCTTCCTCCGCTTTGGCGAACTCCTCTTGGTCACGATCATTCATTCTATTCGGGTTTTTCAGTGTCTCTTTGATTCGATTCTTTGACCATCCTCGACCACTTAATATCGCTCTAAATGTATTAACTGGAGGCGCATCAAATCGTTGGGAAAGAGTGAGTACCCCCTCACCCTTATCGTATCGTCTTCGTAATTGATTTGCATTTCGCATCAAGCGCCCGTGTGAATGAACACTCTTTTCTTGATTCAAGGCACCGCGAAGCGAAAGTGCTTGTTCTATGGTTATTGGAAGATGGTCTATTTGACCTCTAATTTCATCGACTCTTTCTTCGGGAAGGAAGCCAAATTCTCCGGGTTTACAGACAATATCTCCTACCTTCCTTTGGATATTTTTTGGAACTGCATTAGTTCTCCACTTCAATTGTCTTTCTTGTGGAGGGGGGTCGATTGATTCAGGCATTCCCATCGGAGGTGGTGACTGATTGAAACGTGCCAAGGCTTGCTCAACAGCATCAGGATCGCCTTGCGACCATGGCTTAGATTCGGCACCATTGGTCGGCTTCCTTCGAGACCGACGCCTTCTGCGGCGGCCTCCACCTTCCTTATTCTCGCTCAACGAGGCTTGCGAGATGTCGGACGTCCATGAACCCTCGCGCTAAAGAAGCCCGATTTCAAATCATGAATTACTGGAGTTTCTGTTTCGATTACGAGCATATAGATCGTAAGCAAAATTACGTAAGGGGCTCGGAACGAACCAAATTATGGCACCGAAATTATAGGGGAAACCAAGGCCAAGAAGAATGCGAATAACCGCTGAAGATTGAGCATACCATTTCCCAGATTCATCGATTAAAAACACTGAGTCAAGTTCTCTCATCTTTGCCGGACGATTGCTTAGAACTTCTTCACCCTCGGTGGTCTCTTGGGCTATAACCGAGAATCGATTTGATGAATCTCGCTTGTTAATGAAAGCCGCCCAGCCAGTACAAACCGGGCAAAAACCATCAATGAGAACGGTGTACTGAGAGCCCATCGCTAACACTCTCAGACAAAGGCGATACCTGGCTCCAATGGGAAAGCGAAGCGTGCCTTTCCTCCAATATCTTCACCTTCGCCAACCGGATATGCAACAACAGAATTGACTTCCAAAACAGTCGCGATAAAGTCCGCAGCAGAATTGATTACTTCGCTTTCATCAAGGCCACTCAAGATCAATTCTTTCTCGCCTTCTGCCCAGGTGTGTATTCGGCCTCTTTTCTTCTTTGAGCCCATAGTCAAGGCCATCCAAGTTTGGAATATTTCTCCCCTCAAGGCCTCATTCTCGAAAATCTCCATTGACTTCAGATGATCTTGGCCTTTTGCTTTGAAATCAAAATCTTCATTCGCCAAAATTACCGCTTCACGCGATAACTCAACCTTCCAAGATGGCGCGGTTTGAATTACAACTCCTGAAATTTCTGCATCAGAGTGACGTTCTGCTAACCCCCTTAGGTTACGGGCAGATTCAATAACTCCACGCAGGTAAGATTCTCTAGCAAGAATACTAGCATCATTTTCCTCACCCGAGTAGAACTTCATTTCATGTGTCGCCAACATATCGGATGCTTCACCCATCGAAAGTTCTGACCAGAATTCTTCTGCGATATGCGGGGTTGCTGGCGCCAACATTGGTGCCCATCCGCGAAGATATTGGCGCGCAGTGTCCCTATCCGCCCCACCTCTTCGTAGATACCAATGCCAATCAGATAACATCTCGAAGTGACTTACCATGACTCCTTCTCGGAGGCTTACAGCTTCCATACACTCTCGCCAACGATCTTGATTGACCCTAAGGCGAGCCAGCAACCAGGAATCCATCGGACCGGGAGAGTCTGAAAGGGAAATTCCATGATTGAAGGCGTCAATTATTGAACAAACTTGCTTGTGATTTGCAATTACAGCATTGTCGGACCAATCCATTCCTGCCTCTGGGTTGGCACCGAAGAGAATGAACAGACGGACAGTGTCAGCACCAAATCGGTCTACCATTTCTCCTGGGCTCACAGTATTGCCTAGACTCTTGCTCATCTTGGCGGAACGTGAGCCCAATCCTTGTCCACAATTGGGGCAATCTCCTCCGAAATTATCTATGTGATACTCGGTATTACAATCTACACAGAATGGCGCGGGTGCGTTGAGCATCCCTTGACAGACTAAGCGCCCGAATGGCTCGCTGACCTCATTCATACCTAGGTCGCGAGTAGCCTTTGTGAAGAATCGAGCATACAGTAGATGCATGACGGCGTGTTCAATACCGCCAATGTACAAGTCAACACCTCCATTCATCCAATAATCCACTGCTTCACGATCGAATGGGGCTGAGTCATTTGATGAATCGACGAATCTCATAAAGTACCATGATGAATCATAGAATGTATCCATTGTATCGGTCTCTCTGCGTGCAGGACCGTTGCACTGCGGACAAGTTGTAGTAAGGAATGATTCACTTCGAGCCAGTGGATTACCACTCTCTTCCCAACTAAAAGTCACATCCAAAGGCAGCTCTACGGGTAGTTGTTCGTAGGGTACCGGAACTACTCCACAAGAATCACAATGTAACATTGGGATTGGAGTTCCCCAGAAGCGCTGGCGGCTCAGTAACCAATCCTTCAGCCGATATTCAGTGGAACCGTGGCCCGCTCCTTTTTGTTCTAAGGAGGAAATTACCGCGGTCTTTGCATCATTGCCGAATAGACCATCGAATCCTTCTATGGTCGAGTTGACCATCCATCCTAATCCATCGAATACAGGATTCTCCTCAACTCCTTCTCCACCTTCATTCCTTGAAAGAACTGGTTTGATTTCAAGTCCATATTTCTTGGCGAAGTCGTAATCTCGCTGATCGTGTCCTGGAACTGCCATCACAGCACCGGTTCCATAGCTTGCAACAACAAAATTACCAGCAAAAATTGGTACTTCTTCTCCGGTGATTGGATTAGACGCAAATCTACCAAGAGGAACTCCTTTCTTTTCTTTTAGCATATTGATTCGCTCAAATTCAGTCATTCGAGCGCACTCCTCTGCTAAATCTCTCCAAGCCTGTTCGTATTCAGTTCCGCTTACTAGTGGCTCACATAGGGGATGTTCAGGGGATAGAGTAACGAAAGTGACTCCGAAAATTGTATCTGGACGGGTTGTAAATGCACCAATGCTAGCGGATGCGCCTTCTACCTCACCGACCACAGGGAATTCTATGTGTGCACCATGTGAACGGCCAATCCAGTTTCGCTGCATCGCTTTGACGTTCTCTGGAAATTCAATGTGGTCTAATTCATCCAATAATTCGTCAGCATACTCTGTCATACGCAAGAACCACTGCGCCATATCCTTCTGAACTACTTCGAGACCACAACGCCAACAACGATTATTCTTGACTTGCTCATTTGCAAGTACCGTATCACAATCATCACACCAATTGACTGGTGCGAATCTCCTTTCTACCAAACCGGCTTCGTTGAATCGAAGGAATAATTCTTGGTTCCAGCGATAATATTCCGGTGTGGAAGTTGCAAACATTCGCCTCCAGTCGTATGAATACCCCATTCTCTCCTGATCGGCTCTAATCATCTCGATATTTCTCTCAGTGACGCTGTGAGGGTGGCCGCCTTCTTTCTTGGCAGCGTTTTCAGCGGGCATTCCGAATGAGTCATATCCCATCGGATAGAGTACATTCTTTCCCATCAAACGCTGGAATCGAGCCATGGCATCGCCAATCGAGTAATTTCTTACGTGGCCCATGTGCATGTATCCAGATGGATATGGAAACATCTCGAGGCAGTAGAATTTCTCGCGAGAATCGTCTACTTCTGCATCGAATACGCGGGCGTCACGCCAGCGAGCTTGCCAGCGCGTCTCGATTTCCGCCGAATCGTATACCATTTCTTCACCTCATTCGAAATGGGAGTCCTTTCAGACTCCCAAGCTAAGCAGCAGGTCGAGCGAGTAGCCCGCCGCGAAGTTAGGTGAAGCAGGCATTCGCGCCATACTTGGCCGTCGGGCCTTCTCTCTTTCAATCATTGGATTGAGAAAGCAAGTTTGACGTCAATCAATCGCCATCGCTATGCCTCAGAAGCCTCTCGGAGGTGTTGATGCTAGCCGATGGCGAGTTCGATATCCGCACTGATGAGGCAGGAATCGAGGTTTGGGTCACCCAAATGGGTGATTTCATGAATATGAATACAGCATGGATTGACCGAGAAAATGGAGTCGTCGCAATCACCGACCCATTTGATTCGGAGCGTTGGGTTGAAGCGCTTGCAAATGAGGGCCTGAGGCCCACTCACATACTCTATACACATACCCACAGAGATCATACTGCGGGATATGCGAAAATGAAGGAGTTAGTTCCGGATGTGGAAGTCTGGGGACATCATGATTCGATACACAAATCCTTACTCGGACGATTTGTCTTCGGGAACATTTCTTTGACCAATGAGTGGAATCATAATCCTAACTCCAGCGTTGAATGGTCAGCGGGAGGAATTACCCTGAGTGTCACACACTCACCTGGTCATGCCCCAGGGCACTGCACCTTGCATGGACATGGAGTCTACCACGCGGGAGACCTGCTTTTCACAGCCGCATCAGGTAGAGTCGACCTCCCTGGCTCTGACCCCACGGCACAATGGTGGTCAGTATTATTCGCCCGAGGAATTCTTCGGGACTTACCGCAAGATTGGAGATTAATTCCTGGCCATCGATATGACTGGATTGACGGTTCTACTCCAGATTGGGTTTCTGTAGCTGAAGCATTAGCACACAATTATGCTTTGAATGCAAGGGAATTGGAGGTCTTCGAAAACTTACCATTCCAAAGATTTGATGACGATATAGCCGCTTGAATTCTATTTTCGCCTAAAGATTCGCTTCAGAAAACTAAGGATTGCGCCAATCCTGCCCAAGAACTTGAATACGGCCCAAATGGTACGGATTCGATTACCCATCAAAATCACTCGGTCTTATCGTATCTCTCACTTGAGATATCCAATTTTTCCGCAGCCTTCTTTGTAGTTCCAGCGTCAAGAGAGCCTTCTTGCTCTAATGCAGATAGGGAGGCGACTACAATGCTGGCAGTATCGATTTCAAAGAATCTGCGGAGGGATTCACGGGTATCTGAACGGCCGTAACCATCGGTTCCAAGCACTACAAATCGTCCTCCAACCCAGCGTTGAATCATCTCTGGTACGGCCGCGATATAATCTGAAGCTGCCACGGTTGTTACATCATCGCCAAAACACTCTGAAACAAATGCTGATTGAGGGTTTTGAGGGTCAAGTCGGGTTGCCCTCTCCGCTGCGAGTCCTGCCCTTCGCAGTTCCCCATAGGAAGGTACTGACCATACTTCTGACCTTACTCCATATTCCATCAACAGTTCAGCCGCCTCTCGAACGTGAGAAAGTATTGGCCCAGAACCAAGCAAACGAATTACTGGGCCGTCTCCATCTGCAGCCTCACTAAAGAGGTAAGCTCCACGCATTAAGTCAGCATCGATTCCCTTTGGTTTAGGTGGCTGTTGTTCATTCTGATTGTAGAGCATTATGTAATGGAAGATGTCCTTGTTTTTACCCCACATTTCATCGATGCCGTTTTCGATTATTGTTGCCAACTCGTAAGCGTATGCAGGATCCCAAGCACGGCAGGATGGTACGGTGCTAGCGTGTAACAAAGAGTGCCCATCCTGATGTTGCAGACCTTCCCCATTCAGCGTTGTTCGTCCGGCTGTTGCGCCCATCAGGAAGCCGCGCGCTCGAGCGTCTGCCGCAGCCCAAATCTGGTCGTTGACGCGCTGGAATCCAAACATCGAGTAGAATACGTAGAATGGTAGAGTTGGAGTTCCGGCGTGTGAATAGGATGTTGCACTGGCTATCCAAGATGCAATTGAGTTAGCTTCTGAGATACCCTCCTCGAGAATTTGTCCGCTTGTTGATTCCTTGTAATTCATCAGCATCTTATGGTCAACCGGAGTGTAAAGTTGACCAAATGAAGAATAGATTCCGAACTCGCTGAAGAGTGGATCCATACCAAATGTTCTGCCTTCATCAGGAATAATCGGGACTACTTTCTCACCGATATCGGATTTCATTAGGTTTCTCAACAGACGAACGAATACCATAGTTGTCGAAACTTCTTGCCCTTCTGGGGTTCCCTCGTCGAAGGCAGCGTAAGTCTCGTTAGCAGGTAGGGCCTCTTCGATAGTTGGAGAAAGCCGACTAGGAAGATATCCTCCCAATTCGTTCCTTCTTTGGTGAAGATATGCGAGTGCATCGCTATCCTCTTCAAACTCATGGAATGGGTCATTCTCTAGGTTCTCATCTGCTACGGTAACTCCTAGTTCATCCCTGTATTGTTTGAGATCTTCAAGGCTCATTTTCTTCTTCTGATGAGTGGTGTTTCTAGCTTCAAAAGAGTCGATTCCCCAACCCTTCACTGTATGGGCTAGAATTACTGCAGGTTTGTCCGACTGTTTGGCCGCATGATAAGCCGACCAGACCTTGATTGGGTCATGACCGCCCCGTCGCAATAGACCGATTTCTTGGTCGGATATGTTTTGTCCCATTTCTACCAATTTCGGATTACCAGCGAATAATTCATTTCGGAATTCCGCTGGTTCTAGAGTACTCATACGTTGGAAATCGCCATCTGTAATTTCTTCAAGACGAGCGAGTAACAAACCGTCTCGATCTTGGGCAAATAGTCTGTCCCAATTAGAATCCCAGAGGACCTTGAATACCTCCCAGCCGGCTCCTCGATAGAGCCCTTCTAATTCCTGAACTATCTTGGCGTTTCCGCGAACGGGTCCGTCCAATCGTTGCAGATTACAATTTACGATTGTGATTAGGTTGTCCAGTTTTTCTCTGCCAGCAACCGCGATTGCGGCAATGGATTCCGGCTCGTCCATCTCACCATCTCCGAGGAAAGCGAAGACTGTCGATTCTGATGTATCGGCCAAGCCTCGATTGTGAAGGTATTTCCAAAATCGAGCATGCATCACCGCACCCAAGGGCCCGAGCCCCATCGAGACTGTTGGATACTCCCAGAAATCAGCCATCAATCGAGGGTGTGGATAGGAAGAGAGACCATCGGCAAATGCTTCTTGACGGAAGTTAGCCAATTGTTCACGGGTCAGCCTTCCCTCTAGGAAAGCTCTAGCATAAATCCCTGGACTTCCATGACCTTGGATGTAGAGAGCATCTCCAATACCATTGCTGTCCTTTCCACGAAATACATGATTGAATCCTACTTCGTATAGTGTTGAGGAGGAAGCATAGGTAGAGATGTGTCCACCGATTCCATCGAGTCTGCGGTTGGCATCTGAAACCATAACTGCAGAATTCCAAAGAATTGAGTTTTGGATTTCTCTCTCGGTATCGAGGTCTCCAGGGTATGGTGGTTGTTGGTCCCAAGATATGGTATTGACATAGGGCGTTTTGGAGATTGGCGCAATCTCAACATCGAGATCTTCCGACTCCGCCATCAACTCGTGCAAAAGTAGGCGGGCTCGCTCAATACCATGAGCATCAACGACTGAACGTAGGGCCTCCAGCCACTCGTCGGTTTCCTCTGGGTCGATGTCGGGAAGTCGTTGTCTGTGATTGATTGACATCGCCAACACCTGCCCTCCGGGCAGACTTGCGACCATACCGACCGATTTGAATGGTCGCGTTAGAGACCGGTCCTCTAAGAGGACCGAATTAAGGTCTAATTTCAATTAGGTGACATTCGTGTAGAGTGCGTACTCCTGCAACCGTAATTGCCGAATCTCCCACTACACAGCGACTCCCGTTCCAACGTCGGACGGTTCTCTCTACCGTCCTTTTTCCAGCAGCATTATTGGGGTCGACTTTCAACTCAACAGAAACCGGTTCTAATTCAGCGAGCCAAGTCAAAGCTGCCTCAATGGCTCGGCTGGCAATACCTCTCCTTTGTTCAGATGATCTGACCCAATAGCCGAGATTCCATTCTGCAATTCCTGAACGTGTAACTCTATCAAATCCTAACAGTCCAAGCACAGCCTCATCCCAAGGTCGAATGAGCACCCAATGATGCATTCGACCGACTCTTCCAGTGCGTTCAGTTTCTTCTAGAAAATCGGCCAATTGCGGCTCAATTTCCTTCTCTGGGAGAATCCAAGGCATAGCCCTGCTTACCTCCGGCCAAGTTTCCTCAAATGCCTCTAGTAGATGGTTTGTGTGAGTTGTATTTGCAGGCCGCATAATTAGTCCGTCGTCGACTTGAATTGTCGTCGTCGCGCGCCGCTGCATACTATTGCCTCAGAGTATTGAACGAATGAGGGCTACGGCGCGGTCAATTAAGGCCTTAACTTGGCCTTTGCAGTCTGAACGTGGGGGTCATCAGGAGAATTTTTCATTGCTACTTCTAGCATTCTATCTACCGCCGCTGCTCTACCTATCCGCTGTAATAAGGCGCCTACTGGATAGATTAGTTTTGTTCGATCACCAAGATGAGGTCCTACTTCGTCTAACAGAACTGTGCTCTGTGCCATGTTTCGACTTTTTGCGGCTTCCATGGCTTCTTTGATTTTCATTGCCACATCCCTATTGGACCATTCTTCCTGTTGAGGCCAGGGCCAAAATCCGTTATTCATTGACTCATCTTCAACAGAATTTGCTTCTTCGATGTGAGGTAATTTTGGTATTTTGGGTATTTTTGGTGGTTTTGGAATGGCTGGAATAACCGGTTCCGGTGTATCGCCATCAAACGCCGCGTCCATTGGGTCCACCGGTCTTGCCGACACTGGTGGAGGAATAGGTAATCCAGCTGGTGTTGAAGGGACTGGGATTGGAGTTGGGGGCTCGGGCACTGGCTCAGCGACTTCTTCTTCCTCGATATCGGGTTCTAC
>DAPQ01000032.1:30076-63863 GCA_002502175.1 Euryarchaeota archaeon UBA19
TCTTCTTCAGTGGGCGCTTCGTCAGATAGAATTCGAGAAACTAATTCTGCCTTGGTTCCGCTGGTCGCTAGCCCTTTGTCGGCTGCAATCTCAACCAATTCGACTTTCTTGAGACCGAGTAATTTCTCTTCCTCGCCAATCTCCTCTACTTCTTCTTCAACTTCAGGACTTGCCACTTCTTCGACCATTTGCTCGGTTTCTTGCTGAACTTCTGTGGATTGTTCCGGAGCCATAACCTCATCATCGTCATCGGGTATATCGTCTGCTGAAACAATCGGATCATTCTCCGGGGCGATAGCAGTTGGTTGTACCAATTCTACTTGTTGAGGTTGAGCCTCTTCAAGCGGTTCTAATTCGGTTTCAGGAACCTCAAATTTTGTGACGAATTTAGGAGCGTCAGCAGATGTCAATTGGTAATCGTCTTCCTCCTCTTCGTCAACAGGATCAGGATGGTCGACGGTCATAGCAAAAGTTGGATTGTCGCTGAGTTTGATTCCATCATCATCACCATATTGTTCGACATCTATTGTGACGTCGTCCATGGTGAAGGTTCCCTTTGACCAATCGATTACTTGCTCCTCTTCATCCTCCTCAATATCAGCGAGCAGTTCATCGAATAAGCTTCCTGCTTCCTCCTCATCAACGGATGCGACTTGTTCAAACGCGGCCTTACCTAATTGGTACATACATTGGGAGCATTCTGTGGCTTCCTCGGGATTGTGAGTCTGACAAAGAGGGCATTGAATGGTTGGGCCCGCTTCTGCCTTTCGCCAACCTTTGAACTTGTCAAATACCAACTCAAGTCCCCCAAAGACGAGCCAGTTCGGCTGCGTTCTGCGTATAACCCTCACGTCCTGTTGGAAACTATATCCTTCAGCAATAAGGATTCCAAGGTTTGCGAAATCTGATGTGTCGCCTGCCCTGCAGAGGTGTCGTGAGTTCTGACGCTGCAGTTCCTGCGAGGTTCACTCGTAGCCAAGATCACCATGAGGTATATTTGCCGTTAATTCAATGGGAATTGGATGATGAATTGGACGCGACCGATGAAAGATTGCGTAATTGGTCGCGTGCAAAATTAGCTGCTCACGGTTTGGCTCTATTCGATTTACGAGCCCGACCGGATGGATGGTTATTCGGGCAGCGAATCGTCAAACTGGAATTAGACGGTCGGGCCGATATGGGCCAACACAGATTTCGGCAGGGGGATATCGTAATGCTGAGTCGCGGCGACCCCATCGGTGAGAAGCCAATTGAAGCAATAGTGTCGGATCGTTCACGGAATAGAATTCGAATTGTTTTGCCTGAATTACCTAGCGGAGTTCGTAGTGGATATTGGAGAATAGATCGAGCCGCCAATAAGGTAGCCTTCGATCGAATGCGAGATGCACTAAATTCTATTTTCGAAGAGGAAGGAGGTGCACCGCTTAGAGACCTACTTCTTGGATTAGTTCACGACCCGGTGGGGACTGCAGGTCTGGGTCCAGAATTAGGTGGAGCAAATCGAAGACCTGCGAGCAGACCTGAAGGACTCAACGAATCACAAAAGGTTGCCTGTGAAGCCGCAATATCCCAGCGACTGACCTTAATTCAGGGCCCCCCTGGTACTGGAAAAACCCACACGGCAGTACGAATTCTACAAGCTTGGTCAAGTCAAAATGTCGGTACCATTCTAGCCGTCGCTGACTCAAATGTAGCCGTAGACAATCTGCTCGAGGGGCTACTAGGTCTAGGCGTAAGTGCGGTTAGACTCGGTCAGCCGGTCAAGGTTAGAGAATCATTGCGAGAAGCTACCGTCGATGCACAGATGGAAAGTCATCCACTTCGTCGTGACCTTGAGGAGCATTTGGAATTGAATGAAAAATTAGCACGGCGGATTCCAGGGATGAAAGGAAAGGAGAAAGGTCTGGCTCACCGAGATTTGAATCGTGGTTGGAAAGAGGTTAGACGTATTGAGCGACAAATGCGTGATGATATTTTGGATCGAGCTCAAGTCCTCTGTTGCACTTGTATCGGTGTAGGGCACCAACTACTGGATGGTAGAAGATTTAGTCGTGTTTTGCTCGATGAGGCGACTCAGGCAACAGAGCCCGCTAGCCTTGTGCCTCTTGTTCGAGGTGCAAGGCAAATCGTCTTGGTTGGAGACCATCGACAACTACCTCCAACAGTAATCAGCCGCAGGGCGGAAAACGGTGGCCTGCGGCGCTCTTTATTCGAAAGATTGGTGGCTATGGGAATCGAACCAATGTTACTCGATACGCAATATAGAATGCATCCTGCGATTTCTGATTTCCCTAACCGCACCTTCTACGAAGGAAGGTTAGTGGATGGTATCACAGCAGCCGATAGGCCTAATCCTGCAGGACTACTTTGGAATGATTGGGAAGTTCCAATGGCATTTCTGCCAGTTAATGGAGATGAGTTACTATCACCTGATGGGGCTTCGAAAGAAAATCCTGCAGAGGCTGGTTGGGTTGCAACAATACTTGAAAATCTACTACAGGCAGGCGATTTGGAAGAGGCAGATATTGGAATAATTACGCCTTATGCTGGACAAGTTAGAGCGATTCGTGACGCCCTGCCTGAACGAAATGATTCTGTTGAGGTTCACACCGTTGATGGTTATCAAGGCAGGGAAAAGGAGGTCATCATCTTCTCCTGCGTACGCTCGAATTCGGATGGAACAGTAGGATTTCTTTCGGATGAACGGCGTCTGAACGTCGCTTTGACAAGAGCAAAACGTGGATTAATAGTAATTGGAGACCCGGATACACTTCGAAATGATGAGACTTGGGCTTCATGGTTGGATTACATTCGTGGACGTAACCTTGAGGCGTGGCACATTCTCGGCATGGGTTGAGGATTAGCATGGGTGACCACGATTCGCCAATCTCCCTACAAGACGGAGGGACGCTCGCAAAGCAAATTGTAACGGCTGAGGAAGGTGGCCATTGGCCTGTCCCCGAAGGCACTATTCTAGCCTCTGGGGTCCGTAGAATCGCTGCACTATCAGTCGATATTGTGATTGTCACAACCGTATTGATGGTGGCTACCGGAGGACAAATTATTGATGCATGGAATCTAACTCTCTGGGGTTCTTCCAACTTTCATTATTCACTAGCAATGGGGTTGTTAATTTTCGCTGCACATTGGTTGTACTGGCGATTGACTGGACTTAGGTATTCTCGCTCATTAGGTCAGAGAATGTTTGGTATCGCTGTGCTCGCCGAAGACGGTTCAGCGATGACTAGCCAGATGTGGGATCTACGCGCTTGGAGAAAGTTGGTTTTTCTTATTCCAATACTAAACATAATTCAGGGGGTTCGGGAATTAGCGCGGATTTCTCAAAGGCACACTCACCAATCGAATATTGATTTGCACGTCGGCTCTATAGTCGCACATGCAGATTCCTTGCCTCCTGCAAATCGTAAGCATATCAAGTGAGGAGGACTAAATTTTGGCTGAAAACTCTGAAATTATCAATTCTGAGGCTCTATCTATTGTTGCCGCCGATGGTTGTATTGTCTACCCTACCTCGACCCAACCTGCTCTAGGTTGCCTGCCAACAAGTACTGCCTTGGATGGTTTGTATGCAATCAAAAACAGACCTGCGCATATGCCTGTTAGTATTGGTGTGGCCGATTTAGAACAGGCCTCAAACTTGGTCGAGTTAACCGATGACATTCCTGACTTATTGGCTTCATTTCCAGAGGGTTCTCTAACTTTGGTACTTCCAGCAAAGAAGACTCTTGATAGTCGGCTCGGGGCAGATAAAATTGCGATTCGAGTAGTCGCTCACCCTGTCGCAAAAGCACTACTGCGAGCCACAGGTCCCCTTACAGCGACCTCTGCAAACATCAGTGGTACCGAGCCGGAATCCAATTGCCCTGATGCCGTAGAAACCCTACAAAAAGCTGGCCATAAAGTCGGTTTAGTGAAGGGAAATACTCCCGGAGGCTCGCCCAGTACTTTGATAGCGTGGTATTCGGTCTGTGATGCATCCGATAACACGAGCATAGAGGTGCTGAGAGAGGGAATAATTGCTACTGAGGAGGTTATGTTATGGTGGAAGAGTCAGATCTGAAACAATGGCGAGACGCCGGTCATGTAGCTCGAAGAACCCTTCAAGGAATCAAAGGAGAAATAGTTGCAGGCAAGGCTTGGGACGAAGTAATTGATTCGGCTGAGCGGTTCATTCGAAGGCATGGAGGAACTCCTGCATTCCCTGTGACTATTTCTGTCAATGATATCGCTGCCCATTATACAAGTGACCATCGACTGACCACCCCTGATGGTTGGGAAGGAGAGATGGTTTTCCGGAAAGGTGACCTAGTAAAGCTCGATGTTGGAGTCCATGTTGCAGGAGCCATTGCCGACAATGCTATGACGATTGAAGTCGGTAATGGAGGTAAGCATACAGAGCAGATTAAGGCCGCAAAGGAAGCAAGGGATGCGTCGATTGAGAAGATGCATCCTGGAACCCCATGGCATGAAATTGGTGCTGCTGCGGAACAGGTTCACAAAGACGCAGGCTTCGAGCCTATTCGCAACCTATGCGGGCATGAGTTGACCCGTTGGAATCTACATGCTGGGACATCTATTCCTGCTCACGCTTGTGGAGCAGATAATCCAGGATTCAAAGGTGAGGTAGAATTAGGTTCGATTTACGCAGTAGAGCCGTTTAATACAACAGGTAAATCAGGAATGGTTGAGAATATACAACCTAGTAATTCCAGCAATATTTACAGAGTTACAGGGAACATAACAATACGCAAGGCAATGGCGAAAAATAAACTCAAACCGATTGGTGCAACAATGGCGAGATATATCGAAGAACGCTACCATACTCTTCCATTTGCAGAACGATGGGCCTATCCTCTTCTAGAGAAGCCGTTCCCAGGAGAGGATGAAGAAATTCTTCGTAAGAAATGGAACGCTCTAGTGAAGAAATTAATCTCGATTAGATTCCTTGAAACATACGCTGCACTACGTTGCGAAGATCGTGGCCTAGTGGGCCAATATGAGCACACCGTTTGGATTACAGAAGGCGGACCAGAGGTACTTACCGTCGAATGATTTTGTTAATTCTTGACAATCAAGAATAGAAATCGAATATAATGATGAAATCATTAAACTGCGCCTCAGTATAGCGTTATTGGGGTTTAGAGGCCTAATTCGCACAACGATTATCTATCGTCTGCCCCAAACTCCTGCCGTACGGGGCCGTTGAGGTTCTCGCTGAGTGCATCCCATCCCCTCGCTTGTGTCTCTCGCCCTGTACACCTTTTCGGGGTACGCGGAGGCTTTCTCCGAAGTTTCAGGTTTCTAAATTGTCTGTAGAGGGGACTGATTCCTCAGCAGCCCCAAACAGTGTAACTGCGATGATTGCAGAGAAAATTAGTACCATTCCTGCGGATTGTTGTAATGAGGGTGATTCATTGAGTATAATCACGCCCCAAACGATGGTCAGCACCGGCTGTAATAAGACCGCGAAGGAGGTATGGGCAGCGGGTAATCTAGGAAGAGCGTAGGTAATGGCAATCCAACCAATTACTTGGCAAGATATTGCTAGTAAAAGCAACCAGCCATGATTTGGCCATGTGATTGAATGATCGATTGCTTCTATTCCTAGAGAGGTTGGAGGTATAGTGCCTAAGATTAGAATCCCGAGAGTTGCTCCAGCGGTTGCATCGAATTGGGCATTTACTGCGGGACCACCTATTCTATTCGATTGGCGATAAGCTATCAAGAAGGAGGAGTAGAATACTGCGGCTACCATCCCTCCGATAACTCCCTTTACCGGATCATCGCCAAAGGGATCTTCGTCCCATATTCCAGAAATCAACAATAAGCCAATCATCACCATTGGTAATGAGAGAAGAATAAACCGATTTGGTCGTTCACCAAATAACCACCAACTAACCAATGTGACAATAATTACCTGAGAGTTACCAATCATTGTTGCAATCCCGCTACCAATGTAGTCTATTGCACTGTGATAACCTGCGAAATCGATTGCGAGTAAAATGCCCGCCCCAAAGGCAAGCCAGCGTGAATTAGAGTCTCGAGGGTCTTCCTTTTTCGAAATCAAAACCAATAATCCCAAGATAGGAAGGGCGTAGAACATTCGATAGAATGCTCCAGTCAATGCTGTTGTATCTGAGCGAATATACAGTAGAGGAGCGAAGGATATCACCGTCGCCCCTGCTAAGGCGATAATCATGGTGCGACGGTCTTCCGCCGTCGCCATCTAATCGCCTCACTCAGAGTTTGCATCGCCGTCGGCAATCATTTGTTGAAGCTCTCCAGATTGGAACATTTCGAGTGCGATATCAGAGCCGCCAATTAGTTCTCCGTGAATGTATACTTGGGGCATTGTTGGGAAGTCGGCCCAAGTACAGACTGACGGTATGGCCCTTGGATCGGCGAGCACATTTACACTTGCGAAAGGTTCCCCAAGTTGATTCAAAACAGTTGCAGCTCTATTGCTAAATCCACATTGTGGTTGTTCTGGTGTTCCCTTCATGAAGAGAACTATTCGGTGTTCATTTACTAGGGCATTTAGTTCGTCTGGGGTCCAATTGAAACTCATTCTATCACTCCTGATCTGGTCGGCGGATGTGCACTCCAAAGAATTGCATTTCTTTTTCACCGTGGGGGTCAAAAGATGTATCTCCAGACTTCTCTGCCTGTTCGGGTGTCATGCACTTCAAATCCAAGGCGTGTACGGTGTTTTGCGCTATGAAGGGCTTGAAGTGGCTAAGAATAGGTCGCTGTCTCTGTAATGGACGCACTCCCTCGTAACTCTTCGATATGACCCGAACGTGGAAGTGATCGCCGCTGCCATGCAAGTCCTTGGCTTCTACAGTAGCATCTGGTACTACCTTCAGAACTTCCTCAACCACCCACTGCTCCGTGACCATCAATCACCTGCTCGGGCCGCTGTGATTTGAATGCTCGCGCGCGTGAACCAATCAAAGGCCCAGGGCCGAATTGATTTCTGCGAGGTTATCAGCGATACTGGCTTTGTCATTGATGAGGCCACTTCCAACGACTGCCACATCTATCCCCCACTCTGAAACCATGGCGGAGTTGTGGTGCTTGATACCACCATCTATCATCAATTTAGTCGCTCTTCCCCCATTACTGATTTGTTCATCTATTGCACTACGAAATTCACGCACCTTGCCTTCAACCTCTGGCATGAAAGATTGACCGCCCTTTCCAGGAACTACCGACATCACCAATACTAGGTCTAAATCTGAGAGATATGGTAGAATTGAATTCGTCGGAGTATCTGGATTTAGGACTAAACCTGCTTGACATCCAGCCTCTCGTACAGAAGAGATTAGTGCGGCTGGGTCCTCGATAGCCTCGATGTGAGCGATGACTAAATCTACCCCCGCATCGACGTACTGCGACCATGTTTCTTCTGCATTTGTTATCATCAGGTGGCAATCGATAAAGACATTCGGACCGAGTCTATCTCGAACTGAACGAATTAGTGCAGGTCCGAAAGTGATAGTCTTGTTAACTACCCAATTGCCGTCCATTACATCCATGTGAATCCAATTTATCCCAGCATCTACAGCTTCTTCTAGAGTCTCGCCAAGACGAGAAAAATCCGCTGTCAGAATGCTCGGAGTGATTTCGATGATGCTCCCCTCATTCTTTCCGAGTGGAAGGGGGTTCTCAACAGTTCTCACTCAAATTAAGATACTAGCATTGATAAAACCACTATCCACACGAACTATGGGGCGACATAATGGGAAGGCTGATTGAGGCAAGTGATGGTGATTTTGACGCAGTAACAGCGAGCGATGAATGGGTGTTAGTTGACTTCTGGGCGCCTTGGTGTGGGCCTTGCAAGATGATTGCCCCTGTTCTCGAGCAATTATCAGGAGAGAGAGATATGACGATTGCCAAAGTCAATACGGACATCAACCCCCTATCCTCTGGAAAATTCGGTATTCGCGGAATCCCAGCCTTGCTTCTATTCCACAACGGACAGTTGGTAGACCAGCAGGCTGGAGCTATGCCAAAACCAATGTTCGATCAATGGCTTGACCGACACATGGCATAATTATACTGATTCTCTCAATTTTGTTGCGCGCTCTTCGAGTGGCTGTCCAACTTCTCTCAGCAAGCGAGAACGTAGGGCTTCATGTAGCCACATTCCACTTTCAAGTTCCAGCATTAACCCACGAGATACCAGCGCTTCTGGTGGCTTTCCATCGTATCCTGCTGCTGAGGCCAATTTTTCCCAAGGAATTGGCCTGTCTGCTACTGCTAGCAGAGCAAGAAGTTCTCGATGATCTTGAGGCAGGACGTCTAGAATCTCCTCATCTAGGAATCTAAGCCAATCATCGTGTAGCGTCTGGCCGTATAGTTCCAGAAGTTCTACAGCGAGGGGATGACCTCCAGTGGCCTTGTGAATTTCTTCTGCCGGAGCTTCTGATGGTAGGTTGATTGAAGCAATCCATTCGGCTACTTCTTCCAGAGAAAGACCGGTTAATCTGAGCTCAACAACCCTGCCCCGAGTGTGAACATCTCGACGATCATAGAATGCCAAATTAGTCCTCGATATAAGCAGTAATCGCATATTCGTTGACTCTGCTACCTGGAGCAGAGCCCCAAACAAATAGTTACCATCTGAGGCTAGGTTGTGAACATCATCTAGTATGATTAGTAAATCGTTTTCTTTTTCTCCTCGTTTACCTTCTTCGTCGAGTAAGTGAGCGATTAGACGGCGTCGGTATTGATCGAGGTCTAAATGCGCTCCTGGCTTCATTGGAAGGGTGTCCAAGACCCCATAGGGGTCTTGATTTTCTTCTTCGGAACTTATTTGCAGCCTGTGCAATAGGCTCGTTGCGATGCCTAAACTGCTATCCCAAGGCTGACACGGATAGTACATCACATCGAGTTCAGGATTCTTCTCGAGAGCCTGTTCTAGCCAATGGCTTGTCAAGGTGGTTTTTCCACAACCCGCAATTCCTGATACAACCGCCATAGCAGCTGTACCTGCGAACCATTCGTCTAGCACAGCAACCTCGCTATCTCTCCCATGAACTGTACGAGTTTCAGGCGGTCGTGTGTGATATGTCGAATGAGCTCCAGAGAGTAATCTCAGTGAGCCAGGGGCTGGCGATTCTTCCGGGTCGGTTCGAACGATTGCACCAAATCGAATATCACCGAAGTTGAGTACACCCTCGTGCTGAGCGTGCATCAATACCTGTAACAGAGTAAGTCCTGTCTCTAAGCGAGACCCCGCCTCGTCGGCTCGCACCTCTAGGAGGTTGCCATTACGTTCTCGTAGCAGTACATTGGTGGTCCGCAATTCTGGTAATCTGTGTTGTATTTGCTCTCGGCCTTCATCTGTTAATTGCCATGTTTTCTGTCTGCGCTCGTCTCCTCGAACTACTCGAGTATGTTCACTGACCATTCCATCGGTTGCCAATTCACGCATAGTTCTCGAGACATTAGGAGGATGGAGCGCGCAAATTTCAGCTATTCCAGGTCTAGTAACTTCCCGACTAACCAAATAGTGGTCAGCCTGGTGGTCCTGTTCCCAAAGATGTAGCAAAATGCGGTCAGCAACTGCGATGTTGACCTTACTGGAAGGCGAATCCATTGGATTAATCCTCCACAACACATTGAGGGTAGGGGTCGTCCATCATAGGTGGCATGAACAAATCATCGCAACCACGATCAACAGTTGAGAGAGAAAGAATGCTGGTCGCACCTACACCAACGGTTACCGCTTGCATAGATACAGGACTTGGAATGTAGTCCTCGCCAGTTTGAGTGATAATTAGATGGATACCATCGCCCGCAGGAATTAGCACATCCATCCCAAAGAATTCCATCTTCGCATTGACAGTTTCTCCAGGCCCAAGCACTTCTCCATCTTTGCCACCAGCGTGGAATCGAAGATCCATAACCGCGTGGCCGAGATGCATGTCATTGCTAGCCTGAACCATCTCCACGAATAGATGCCCGCTAGTAGAGAATGCGGAAACGGTTGCATCTACATGGAAAGTTGGAGTTCCTACTATTCGAGTGTCCTCTTCGAATTCTGGACATTCGATTCTCAGGAATGAACTAGACGAAATTGTCTCTCCTCCACCGATTATATTGCATTCATCCATTCCGAACCGAATCCAGTCTTGGTTGGCTGGAGGATATGTCTCTTCTACCCTCCAGGCACCCATATTGTCCTGAACCTCTGCAATCAATCTCGGCTGTGGCCCTTTTTCCAAGAGATAGTAATCGAACCATTCCAGTAAATCATCAGCCCAGTCCCATCTCAAAGTGAATGGGAAGGCTTCCCCGCCGCGGCCGCTTGAAAGCCCTTGATGGCCGCTCATTCGGTCGGGGTAATCGTGCCCCCATTGACCGTAAAGCCCCTTTACCTCGAAGCCGGCATCTTCCATCATACGATGTACAGGGAAGGCCATGTGAGGGTCTACGTTCCAATCTTGCAAACCATGAATGATGTATACAGATCCCTTGTAATTTTGAATCGCTCGCTCAAGGAAGTGCCGTTCTTCCCAATAATCCGAGCCTAACCAAGCCAGGTTATCTCCCGTAACGTAGGCTAATGGTCCAGCATAGTAGCCTTCGACATAACCTTCGCATGCATTTTCAATATCTCCTGAGTCTCCATCTAGTCCAAAACTACCGTATACTCCGTTGTGCATAATGGCTCCTCTAGCTTCCATGCTACCATTACGCCACATGAGGTCCTGTACTCCAATAAGTCCGGACATAGGAACGATGGTTTTCAGATATTCAGAACCCATCGCTGCAGCCTCCCAGGGAGTTGAGCCGTCGTAGGATTTACCGATTATTCCTACAGCACCATTCGAAAATGGGGCGCTTCCTAGATATTCGACGGCTGCGTGTATACCCTCCTGCTCATCTAGGCCCATTAGATCCATGCAATGATTTGAGTTGCCGGTACCAAATACGCTAACCTGAGCAACCCCGTATCCGTGTGGAACGAAGTTCTCGATTAAGAATCGACCTAGGCGATTAGCGGGAGTTAATGCATCGACATCCCCATCGTCATAATATGGGCCGATCTCAGCGATTACAGGAACTTTACATTCGTCAGGAAGTTCGGTTGCATCGTAATCGCAGCCTTCAATCTGAGGTAACCAAAGTCCAAGATGGACTTCCGCGCCGCCTGTTACACCTGCTCCTCCATCTGCGGTTGTGATTTCTGGTACAGAGACATAGATCGACCGAACCATATCGATTCCATATGTTCCATTCCAAGATACTCGGCTGAATACATCACTATTATCGTAAACTAGATCTTCTCTCTCCTCGACAGGCGGAAGCCAATGTTCTGAATCCGAGGAATCTCCTATCTTTATCGCATCACCAAAACAGCCCGACAACATTGGAGCTGTGAATAACAGCGCCAATAGTAGGCTGATAGTAGTGCGAGACACGCGCTTCGCGCGTGCTAGACTACTCAAGAGAGTTCTGACTCTTGGTGTGAAGGAAAAATATCCAGATAATGGGAAATCCAATTGTGAATTTGCTATATCGAAGGGTTTGATGAGGGGTATCGACCCGGTCCTTACATGGATGCTTACGATGAGTTACTTGAACGTTTGAAGAATATTGACTTAATCTCGCAAATCGGAGGTCTACTAGGCTGGGATCAAGAAGTATTGATGCCACCAAAAGCCGCGGCGCTTCGAGCGGAACAATTGGCTTGGGTTTCTAAAACCGGACACGAAGCGACTACTGACCCTAGAATTGGAGAATTACTGACTGAGCTGGAAGCGCGCGAGGACCTAAACGACGTACAAGCAGCTAACGTTCGACTCGCACGCGACTCGTACGATAAAGCCACAAAACTACCAACAGAATTCGTTGAACAGATGGCAAAGCACAAGTCTCAATCTTTGATATCTTGGCAGAAGGCTCGAGCCGAGGACGATTTCTCGATTTTCCGAGACGACTTGGCAAAGATGGTTGACCTAGCTCGACAAAAAGCTGACTATTTGGGCTATGAAGAGCTTCGCTACGATGCTCTATTGGACATCTATGAATCCGGCCTCAGTGTATCAAGAGTAGACCCGTTATTCGCTGGATTGAGAGAGAATGTTGCGCCTCTTGTAAAGGCCGTCGTGGAGCGAGGGGAGCGTCCTGAAATGGGCTTCATCGAGAATAATTCTTGGAGCCAATCAGGTCAAGAATCTCTATCTCAATCCGTATCCGAAGCCCTTGGTTTCGACTTTGCTGCGGGACGTCGTGATGCATCCACTCATCCATTCTGTGGTGGGCCAAATCCTGATGATGTGCGTTGGACAACTAGGTATTCAGAAGATGATCCTTTCGGCTCTCTTTACGGTTCAATGCATGAGACTGGCCACGGTTTGTACGAGCAAGGTCGGCCTCGTAACCTAGACTTCCAACCAGCTGGACAGGCTAATGGACTAGGTGTTCATGAAAGTCAGAGTCGACTATTCGAGAATCAGGTTGGTCGGAGCAGAGAATTCTGTGAATGGGCATTACCGATTTGGAAGGAAAATTTCCCAGAAAATATGGAAGGAGTAAGTGCAGAAGATCTCTGGAGGGCGGTTAATCTAGTAGAACCGAGTTTAATTCGTACAGAATCTGATGAGGCAACCTACAACCTGCACATAATGATTCGATATGAAGTCGAGAAGAAGTTAATCGCTGGTGAAATCGAAGTTGACGATCTCCCTGATGTTTGGGACGACATGTACGAAGAATTCCTAGGAATTAGAGCGCCAAATCGAACTCTAGGTGTTCTGCAAGACATACACTGGTCTATGGGAGCCTTCGGATATTTCCCCACATACACACTTGGAAACCTCTACGCTGCGCAACTTCTTGCCAAGGCTAGAGAAGACCTTCCTGACCACGATGAACAAATTCGTAACGGAGATTTCGCGCCGATTTTGGATTGGATGCGCTCGCGCGTGCACGCGCGAGGTAGCATTCTCGAGCCTGCTGCCCTAATCGAGGAGGCTACCGGCTCGCCGCCATCTCCTGATGCATTCGTAGAATATCTCCAAGACAAGGTCGAACGGCTCTATGGCTTGACCGCGTAGACACAAAATACGATATCCAGCAGTCGAGTAGAGGCTCTGTGACCGGACTTTCCCTTGAGGCTATCTCGTCCTATGTGCGAGACCTTTCCAGCTCCTGTTCCGCATTACTTCTAGTCGAGGATTTACTATTCGCTGGCTCGCACGATGGATTACTTGTTTCCTGGGAAGCTTCCAGCGGAGTTGAACGTTGGAGAGTTTCAATTAGCGGCCCGATTTCTGATATCTCTGTAGATTCAGGCAGCGTTTATGTCGCAGCATCTGATTCTCTTCATGCAGTTGACATAGAGAATGGGTCGCTTCTTTGGAATAAAAAATTGGAAGGAGCAAGTGACTACGTATTAGCAGCGAATGGGAATATCTGGGCTACCTCATCAGTTTACGAGTTAGAGGTCGCCGACTTCATCGAATCCACCATTTGGAGATTCGATAAATTGGGAAATGAATTGGAACGTTGGGTAATCACTGAACGTGCTTGGCATATTTCTTCAGATGGTTCTGGGGGTATCGTTCTAGGATTAGGGCGACCCAGGTGCGGTTATCTCAGAGTTCGCCCTGAATCCCCTGTCGAGCATAACGCGCTACCAACAAACAGTCCGGTCACCTGTGGTTCTGGAGGAAATAAAGATTTGATTTTTGGACACGCTGATGGCTCCTTGGGTTCATTGGATGAATCGGTACTCGAGACGGGATCGTTGATTACCTCGATTGCTTCTAGCCCCAATGGCTGGATTTCTGGTCACGAAGATGGTAGCATCTCGATGAAAGCCGTATCAGAAAAACTACCTGGTTCTGTTGATGCGGTCGAAATTATCGAAACTAATGGTTGGGCATCTTCCTTCGATGGAGTGAATGTTTGGATAATGATAATTGGTGAAGTATCGAATACAATATCTCATGATTCTAGGTTACGACAGATGGATTCATCATTCAATAAAATAGTACTCGGAGATGACCAGGGAAGAGTCTACTTTGTAGAATCTGAAGTTATGCAGAGAAGAATAAATTCACATCAAGAAGAGGCTGAAGAATATTCTGAAAAATCAGATCTTCGAGCTCGTCTAAGGATGTTAAGAAATCGGTAATTCTCGGCCTGGGATGCAGTGGAAATTAACATCCCTAGACCCCTATTTCCGGTCCACAGTACCTCATTTAGCGAAATGTTTATTTGCCTCCGCCGTTCAGACCAAAGATGCCGCTCTGGGAGAGTGGTGTGGTGCGAGCTTCGGCGAACACCGCGGGCCACAGAACCGAACCCCGAACTCGGGGTGGTAGAACCGGAAACCGCAAGGGGACCGGGGATGATCGAACTTGGCACTTGGGCCAGGGGAGATACGGTCGAACTGAGGTGGAGAAAACCGGACGAAAGGAAGGGGAAGGAAGCCACAGGGAAAGTTGGGGAAAACACAACCGCACTGCTTAGGCAGGGAAAACGCATACCGTGCCAACTAACCAGACCGTGAGTGCATACGCGAAGAGCGAGAGAACCAGAGATGGGAAAAGCTTGAGGCGAATCTGCGGGGAACAAAGGAAGACAAAAACCGGACGCAAGGAAGGGGAAAAGAAACCAGAGGGAAACGCGGCGGGAACAAGAGCGCGGAGACGCGTGGAGGACCGGCACTCATTCCAAAGAACAAACCGGTGAGAGCCGGGGAGGGAAATGGAAACGCAGAAACGGGGAGCGATCCTCGAAGAAGCGGGAAACGACGAAAAGGCTCTTCGGAGCAATGTAGTCATCTACCCGGGAAAAAAAGGGCGCAAGCCCGGATGGAACCGGACCCTGCGGAGATAGCAGGGGGGGATGCTCCCCCATGTGCAGAACCCCCTGCTGCTCCCACCTTGTACCAAAGTACGGCTGAGCCCCATTCCATCTAATTATCAATCATTGCGGAGGCTTTCTCCCTTCAATGTATGATTTCGTTAGTTCAGAACTAACTCCAGTTAGACTACTCTTTAGGGCCTATCATCTCTCTAGGTTTCACCCATTGGTCAAATTGATCGTTTGTGACTAATCCAAGTTCAAGCGCTGACTCCCTTAGTGTAGAGCCGCTTGAGTGAGCGTGTTTTGCAATCTTTGCAGCGCTATCATATCCAATGTGATTGTTCAGAGCTGTGACCAACATCAAACTATTCTCAAGATGAGAAGCGATTACTCCTTCATTGGCTTCAAGCCCATCGACACATTTCTCGGTAAAGGCCCTACAAGTGTCTGCGAGCAACCTAGTGCTGTGTAGTAAATTGTAGATCATCAAAGGCTTGAAGACGTTGAGTTCAAAATTTCCTTGACTGCCTCCAACGCTAATCGCTGTGTGGTTACCCATTACCTGGCAGCATACCATTGTCATAGCTTCAGATTGAGTTGGATTCACCTTTCCTGGCATGATGCTCGACCCAGGTTCATTGGCGGGGAGAGAGAGTTCACCAAATCCGCAGCGTGGCCCTGAACCCATCCAACGAATATCATTTGCAATCTTCATTAGACTTACAGCGAGAGTGTTGAGTGCTCCTGAGGCGGCAACGATTGCATCATGAGCCGCTAATTGAGCAAACTTATTTTCAGCCGAGACGAATGGTAATTGGGTCTTCTCGGCGATTCTATCGGCTACTTTGTCGGCGAATTCGTAATGTGTATTTAGGCCCGTTCCGACAGCTGTACCCCCCAGAGCTAACTCTAGCAAATCGTCCCAAGCGGCTTCAATTCGATGAATATCAGACGATAACATGGAAACATAGCCGCCGAATTCTTGGCCAAGAGTAAGTGGGACTGCGTCCATTAAGTGAGTTCGGCCGATTTTTACTATATTTTCAAACTCATCCGCCTTTGTTGCTAGAGCGTTGTGTAGCAATCTAACTGCAGGTAATAATCGATGGTGGATTTCCTCGGCGGCTGCGATGTGCATTGCTGTTGGGAAAGTGTCATTGCTGGATTGGCCGCGATTCACATGATCATTAGGGTGCACGGGTGATTTGCTACCTAATTCACCTCCGGCCATCTCTATTGCTCGATTAGCAATTACTTCGTTACTATTCATGTTAGTTTGTGTCCCCGAACCCGTTTGCCAAACTCGAAGCGGAAAATGTTCATCCAATGAGCCGGAGATTACTTCATCGCAAGCAGAAGAAATTAGGGCGCCAATCTGAGGGTCCAATTGGCCGAGATCGACATTAGTTTCTGCCGCAGCTTGTTTGAGAATCCCGAAGGCTCTGATTACTGACGGTGGCATCGTGTCAGTACCTATATCGAAGTTGATTAGGGAGCGAGCGGTTTGTGCTCCGAAGTATCGATCTGCTGGGACTTCTAACTCTCCCATGGTGTCTTTTTCGATTCTGATTTCACCTGCGACTCCGGATGCACTTCTTTGCTCGCTAACTGGGGTTTGTATTGCTACGGTTTGCTCAGTTTCCAAACCGTTTTGTATCATTTTTGTTATTGTTGCGGATCTACCATCATTTCGGCCCTTCCCGACCCTTCTGTCTAGCTTCCTTGCAAGCTCTTCTGGTATGCTGATGCTGATTATGCGACGGTCGCCCGCCCGATGTTTGGCCATAAATAGTCGCTTAATTAGTTATTAATAAAATTAATTATTGGCTTCCTATACAACGATTACTCTTCTAATCGCTGAACGGAGATGATTTTTTGAGGGTCATAAGGCCTATCTCCAGGCTTGGTATCACAGTTCTC
Source organism: Euryarchaeota archaeon UBA19 (assembly GCA_002502175.1). GTDB lineage: Archaea > Thermoplasmatota > Poseidoniia > Poseidoniales > Thalassarchaeaceae > MGIIb-O1. The sequence goes on from DAPQ01000032.1 coordinate 46,850, forward strand.
AATCTTGTAGACATTCTCCATCCCTGCAACAACCTCTCCAAAAATAGCATGATTTCCGTCCAACCAAGGTGTTGGAACCGTAGTTAGAAAAAATTGTGAGCCACCGGTATTAGGCCCTGCGTTTGCCATGGAAAATAACCCTGGTCTGTCGTGCTTTTTTGCCAATGCGGATGCCTCGCAAGGGATTTTCCAACCTGGGCCGCCCGTTCCAGCTCTTCCATCGAACGGGTCCTTTGATCTCGGGCATCCGCCTTGAATCATGAAATTCTTAATGACGCGGTGGAAGTGTAACCCGTTGTAGAATTCCTCGTCCACCAATCTGAGGAAGTTTCCTGTTGTCTCAGGGCAATCCTCTGTATACAGTGCAATGTCAATATCTCCAGCGCTTGTCGTCATTCTAACCATAGTAGGCATGGTGTCATCGAGTGGCGTCTAGTCCAATAGCATGACGATTGAGTTTTCACTCTTCGCTGGAAAGATTAGTATTGATTTCTTTCAGTAAATCTCTGATTTCAATTAGAACGTCATTGGATTCAGTTGATGGGCTAGACTGTGGAGATGGAGTCGCCATCAATGAGTCTCTGTGTTGGAGAACGACGTCGCGGAATTGATCCGCGTTTTTCACCCCAGACAATATGAAAGGTGCAGCACCTGCTGTCTCGAATTGCATCTTTACAACCCCGAGTGCTTTCAGAATTGGGCCTTCTGAAATTGATACATCAGTAAGTTTGTCTAGAGCGATGTTCTGTTGTTTCTTGAATAACCACCCCATACGCATATTGAGTGAACGAGTAGTTAGTGCTCCGCTCATATGTTCGTACTGCTTCTGGTGAACTATCCAACCAAATGGAAGCCAAATCAGCATCAATGGGATTCCAATAAATGACGTTAGGAGACCTAAATTAGCCACTAACCACCAATAAATGACGATTTTTTTGTCAAATTCTACAGACATAATTTGGCCGCTATCGGCGTAACCCGCCCGTTCCTGCATAATTACAAGAACTACCACCGGGTTATTCAATATCACTAAGCAACCATCGACCCAGGGTTGACTCCCTCTGGAAGTTCTAACAGCCTAACCGTACCATCTGGGTCTAAGGCCCCTAAAACAAGGAATTGGCTTACAAAACCCGTCGGCAACGTCTTGTCTCCAAGATTCAATGCACCAACTACACTTCGTCCGACCAACTCTGCTCGAGAATAGTTGGTTATCTGGGCCGAGCTCCAAAGCTTACCAATCACAGGTCCAAAGTCAACTTCAATTTTGTATGAGGGTTTACGCATCTCAGGAAATTCTTCGACTTTGAGAATGATACCTGTTCTCAAATCTAATTCAAAGTAAGCAGCGGCACCGACATAGTCCTTTTTTTCGAGTTTATCTGGATGATATGGTTCACTAGAATCAATTACATGTTCCGACATTCACTCACCCGTTACATCCGAGCGAAGAATGAGTGGATGCAAGCTAATTCCGGCAGATTTGAAGGCGTCTTGGCCTCCTTCTTCCCGATCTAGAATAGTAATACAAGCCGCAACATCGCACCCCATATCGATTAACCGATTAGCGGCTTTGAGAGCGGACCCTCCGGTTGTGGTGACATCTTCCAACAATACAACCCGGTCACCTTCTAGCAAGGTTGACCCTTCTATCCCTGGAGGGTTTCCTGTTTTTCGGCCGCCTCGGCCTTTTGCTTCTTTGCGAACTAGGAAGCCCCGGAGGTCAGAACCCTTTCCTGCCTTCGCGATTGCAATGCCGGTGAGTGGTACAGCTCCCAATTCGAGCCCGCCGACCGCGTCGACTCCGCCGATTGATTCAATTTCTGCGTGGAGCAGTACGCCGATTAGATGAGCACATTCCGGGTCCATCATTACTGGCTTCATATCAAAGAAATGTGGACTCTGTCGGCCGCTGGCAAGAGTGAATAATTCCTCAGGAGAGTGCAGATATGCCAAATCACGAACACGTTCGATTAGACGTTGTTTTGCTTCAGCAACAGTAGTCGACATGCCTCTTCCCTTCCATTTCGGCTTGGTGGTAATCGGATGAAGGTTCGCACTCAGAAGAGGTTAGAAGAGTTGGAAGACAGTGAATGTTCTTGGACGGCCTCGTGCGGTCGTCGAATGTTCAGCAGCGGAGCGTATGCGACATGGTAGGTCAAGACAGCCCTGAAATCGTAGTGGATGAGGCTCGTCTTTCTAGCGAGCTAGAGTCCTACAGAGACTGGCTTGAAGAAAATACAGAGAAAGCTTACCAAATTGCTGAAGAGGCTCGCTCCAAAGGCTTGGATTTTGCCGAAACTGTTGAAATTCCGCGTGCTGCGGACTTGGCGAGTAGGACTGAGAAATTGCTTGAGGAATACCTCAGACCGACTCCAGATGATGACCCAATCAGAATTGAGGATGACTTGCGTAAATTGCTCAGCAAGGTAGACCGTGAGACTGCTTCGATTCAAATCGCCGTTGAAGTTGGAAAAAGAATGCACAAACTAACAGCCGATGTTCGACGATCGATAGACACAGGCCTTCGTGTCGGATTGGCGGTACTTACTGAGGCCGTTCTAGTCGCGCCTTTGGAAGGAATCGGCGATGTTAAGATTCTCAATAATGAAGATGGGACAGAGTTCCTATCAATCGAATTCTGCGGGCCGATTAGGGCCGCAGGAGGTACTGCGCAGGCTCTTGGTGTGCTGATTGGGGACATGGTCAGGCGTGAACTAGGATTGAATCGATATATCCCTAGTACACCAGAAGTTGAGAGGGTTAAGGAGGAATTTGGCCTCTATCGAAAGGGATTGCAATACAAGCCTCCACCAGAAGAAATTGAGATGATTGTAAGGGCCTGTCCCGTGATGATTAATGGAGAGTCAACAGAGGATATCGAATGTTCGGGATTCAAGGAAGTTCGAAATATAGATGGAGCCCGAGTTAGAGGTGGAGTTCTCCTGGTAATTGGCGAGGGGCTTTGTCTCAAGGCTCCTAAAGTTCAGAAACACACAGAGCGACTAAACATTCCTGGGTGGGATTTCATCGCCCACTTTGCCTCAAAAGGAAAAACTGAGGAGCAGGAGAACTCTTTCAAGCGTAGAGTAATCAAAACTGATTCTCGGTTCATGGATGATGTAATCGCTGGTCGGCCTGTTTTTGGTGAACCCAGCCAGCCTGGCGCTTTCCGAATAAGATATGGTCGCAGTAGGGCGTCCGGATTGGCCGCGGCAGGAATCAATCCCGTTTCTATGGAAGCAATGCAAGGATTCCTTGCAGTTGGAACCCAGATGAAAGTCGAGCGCCCCGGAAAAGCGGCGGCGGTTACTCCTGCCATCGATATCGAAGGGCCAATGGTATTGCTCGAAGATGGTGGATTCCATCGGATTGATTCGATGGAGGAATGGAATAGTATCAAGGATAACGTTGTCAGCCTATGGGACTCTGGAGAGATGTTAGTTGGATTTGGCGAATTCCTTGAGAATAACAAGAATCTTGTTCCCTCTCCTTACAATAAAGACTGGTGGGCGGCTGACCTCGCAGAAAATCTCGATCAGCCGCAAAAAGTCGAAGAATTCGCATCAATAATTGGTGTAAGTAGAGACAATTTGCCTCCTGGATTGCCATTCAATGGGGCGATTAGTCGTGGTGGAGAGCCAGCTTTGGACCGTGTCCGTCGAAAGAGGGATTGGAATCGCTATCTTCGTAATCTTGAGATGGATTGGTCACAAATTAAGCAAATTTGTATCAAATTCGGAACCGCACCCCCGCCTCCATTCAACCCATGGTGGTCGGACTTGCCATTATCATTTACAGGGAAATTAATCGAGGCACTATTGAACTCCAAAATCAAGAGTAAGGGGCTAAGGGTTCCTGATGTTGTTCAAGGCTGGTCTCCAGAACAAAAACTCGAGGACATCGGGCTCGATATACCTTCAACAGGGGTTTGGCCTAGATGGACTGAAGTAGAGACACATGGAGTAATCAAATCTTCACTATTGGTTCTAGGAATACAGCACCACCACCGACGTGGAGATATTGTAATTCCATCAAATTGGGAAGCGCTATTGGAGGGGCTTGGACTTGAGGTTGAGGGCTCACAAATCAAAATGCGCGCAGACGCTGCACCGCATGTTACGGATAGGGTTGCCAAAATTAGAGCGGCGACTGAAAACCTACGAGCGGAAGATGTTCGAAGAGAGGAGATTGAAGCGGAGCGTGATGTAGAGCGCGTTAGAGCACAAACCGCCGCTCGACAAAGAGGTATGAGTATTGCCGAGACCGAAAAAGAAGGTGACGAAGCGGCAGAAGCAATCGAAGACCCCGGCCCCCCAAACCCAAAGGAATTGGTGGCTGCACAACATCTTCTAGATGATCATGAGGTGGACAGATCGCTTTGGCTGGTTAGGAAATTATCCGATTTGAGATGGGAAGATGCAGTGCCCTGTCGAGTCGGTTCTAGAATGGGCCGACCTGAGAAAGCCAGCAGGCGTGAAATGAAACCATTAGTCCACTCGTTATTCCCAATCGGCGATCATGGGGGCCCGCAGCGCTTGCTTGGTGAAGCTGCAAAACGCGGTCGAATTCGAGTTGAAACTGGCCCTCGAATTTGTGTAAAATGCGGCATGGAGTCACCAATGTTACGATGCCATAATCGGCCGGATTCTTCTGTTCCTGAAGAATGTGGAGGGAAGACTCGCCCCCGGCCGATTAGAGGAAATAGAACACCTCGAAGATTAGGCCAAAGGACAAGTATTCCTGTCGCAGGATTACTTGAGGTAAAACGTCGTTCTCTTGGCCTAGACAGATTGCCTGAAAAAATCAAATCTGTAAAGGGTCTAATGTCCTATGAACAAACACCTGAACCTTTGGAAAAAGGCATACTGAGAGCAAGAAATGAACTTTCAGTGTTTAGAGACGGGACGGCAAGATACGATATGATTGATGTGCCGGTAACTCATTTTCGACCATCTGAAATCCATACTTCTTGGGAGATACTAAGCAAACTAGGATACACCCACGACGTCGACGGAAACCCATTAACTGGAGATGAGCAAATCCTTGAGTTATTTCCTCAGGATTTCATCCCTTCCTCCCTAGCAATAGAGCATCTTACTTCGACTTGCAATTTCGTCGATGAGTTGCTGACTAGATTCTATGGAATGGAGCCATTCTACAGAGTACACTCCGCTGATGATTTAGTTGGCCATTTGGCAATTGGTCTAGCGCCTCACACCTCTGGAGGCGTTTTGTGTCGAATCATTGGTTGGACCGATGCATCAGCCGGCTATGCACACCCACTATTCCATGCAGCCAAGCGTCGCAATTGTGATGGTGATGAGGACAGTATCATGATGTTGATGGATGGTTTGTTGAATTTCTCAAGGGCAATCCTTCCAGCCAATCGAGGGGGAAGGATGGATGCGCCTCTCGTATTGACCACCAGGTTGAATCCCTCCGAGATCGACAAAGAGGCATTGAATGTAGACTGCTCATGGCAATACCCTAGAGCATTCTATGAGGCTTCTCAAGGACAGCCCCACCCTGCTGAATTGAAATCTCACATCGAAATTGTTGAGCATCGTCTAGGCACTTACGGGGACTTGCGTGGATATGGTTGGACTCATGATTCCGGCGCTCTAGATGCGGGTCCTGCTAATTCATCCTACAAGACATTGGAGACTATGGTTGACAAAATGACGGCTCAATTGGAATTAGGATCAAAGTTGCGCCCTGTGGATGTTTCTAAGGTTGCAAGTCAGGTGATTGAATCGCACTTCTTACCCGATTTGAGAGGGAACCTTGTTGCTTTCACTAGACAGAAGGTGCGTTGTGTTAGATGCGGGCAGTCATACAGGAGAATGCCATTGGCAGGTCGATGTATTCAGCGAAAGAGGAACGAAGGAGGTTTGTCTAATGGCAGAGATGATTCCTCTTCCATGTGTGGTGGAAATATTGTTCTGACCGTATCGGAAGGTTCTGTAAGAAAATACATCAAGGTCACTCAACATGTTATGGAGAATTACGGAGTTGACCTTTACACCAGACAACGCGTTGATTGGTTGTCCGATAGCGTTGATTCCCTATTCAATGACGATACTGTGACGGTAATGACCCTAAGCGACTTCCTTTGATTTTTAGACTAGGAAACCTAAGTGTTGCAGAACCTCAGCCATCCATTGAAGTTTGACCAATTTACGTTTAGGATTGGTCGTACCCGACCACTCACCTACTATATCGGTTCGAGTTCCAAGAAGTAAGATGTTGTCTCTTTCGACCCCCAATGCTCGAGCGAAACACACAGCTCGATCGCCGTCAGTAAAGCCACCAGGATTGTGCATTCCTTCAATCGATTCTGGCGTTTGATGTGTCAGTACAATCGGTGGCGGAGAGCGTTGAGAACTTGCTAATTCTAACAATTCAGACCATGATTCTGTATTATCTCCATGGGCGTGCAAAATTACTGGAACACCCCGCTTGACGGCGGCGATTGTACCATCTCCGCCATCCGCGTCGCTAACGATACAAACCAAACGCGACCAAGCACGCTCTGATACTGAATTAGGTAGCTTGTCTAGTACACCGCTAGAGCCGTCGGCGGCAATCATTAGGCAGTTGCTTTCCAAAACTTGTTCGATTTCATCAGTGGTTATCGCCGCCCCCAAAATAGCAACTTTGGTATCTCGAAGGACCAACCTTCTGTGCAAGGATGCGACTGTTTTGGCTCGCCAAGGTTTGGACCAAGATTCAATCTCTAAATCATCAACACTGGCAACCAAAGCAAGGGCGCTATCTACATCCGCTTGGAGGCCCCAACCGAAGTGATCACGCACCTCATCCTGAAGTTCGAGCAAGCGCTCGTCAACTGGATTCAGGTCGGTGGGTTTAGTCTGCATCAGACGCCTCTCCAGTGGAAGGATTCGGTGAGGCTTGAAATACCCTCTCGATATATTGCGACTTACAATGCCAATGCCGCTCACTCCACCGGCCATCGAAGATGAGTCCGTTCTAGCGCGCTACCCATTCCTTCCACAGAGTCGAGATTTCATTCGTAACCAACTAAGTGCCAATGGAATTTCTGTTGAGGGGCTCATCGAAGAACCTTGGCTGGAAGACATAAGACGTCGTGGAAGTTTACGCTTGGTTGAGTCAGTAGTTCACAAAGAAGGGGTTGACTCGACTACTACCGTCGACCTATCTTCAGACGTAGGCCGAATGACCGAGGCTCTATCCTTTCTACATGCCATGCTGGTCGTCTGTGCTTCCTTCGAAGAACGTCTGCTCAATCGCTGGGTGGAAGGAGAATCTAGTCGCGCCGACCAACTCTTTGGAATGGATGCGAATCACTTCGAAATTATCGCTCGTACCTATCTCTCTGATATTCGCAGCGAGACGGTTGCAAGTACGACCGAAATTATCTATCACGTTCCAATGGTAGATTTCTTGGAACTTTGTCCAAAAATAACCGGTGGGTATTGGCGATTGGTAAACCGGCCAGTGAAAGAAGGCTGGGTTCAGATGGATCCTGCCAGTGGAGAGAATAGTCAACAGCGCACTGCGCGTCTATTGAAGGAGAGAGTTAGACAATCTTTGACAGAGGATTGTACCGACCGCATGGACAAGATGGATGATGCATTTGCAGGCCTTTTTGCTGACCCAGTCGACAGAATTCTCGGCCTACTCTCTGAAAGGGTTAGCGCCGAGATGCCAATGACGGCGGCTGTCCGAGAGGATTGGCCGCCTTGCTTCGAATCTGCAGTGGCTGAATTGAGTCAAGGTATCAATGTCAATCACACAGGACGAGTCTTCTTGGCCGCAATGTCAAGGGCTATGGGGCATACGCCAGAAATTACTTGCTCGTTTTTCGAAAACGCCCCAGACTACAATGCAGAGACCACATCATACCAAGTCGGCCACATCTACGAACACCAATACACACCTCACGGATGCTCTGCACTGAAGACTGGTGCTCGCTGCCCAGTTAATCCGGGAGACGATCGTTTGTGTGATCAGGAGTGGATGAACCATCCGCTGAAATATCTCAGAGCCAAGCAACGAAGGAGATACCAAGATGAGGGGCGTTCATCTCAAACCGAAGAACCTCCAGAACGCACCGAAGGTGCGTCTCAAACAAGCAATCCTGCCGATTCTTCATAATGGGGAAGGCCTCATTGCACTTCGCAACGGAGGCTTCCAGTATGGTGCGGACACTCGTTATCACCATTGATAGAGACAATGATCTCGGAGTTAAAGCTGGAATTAGGGGGCCAGTAATTGGTCGTAAAGCGACCTTGACTGCGGCCCTAAAACTAGGTATAGCTGACCCGGAAGAGTCCGATACAAACGCCATTCTAGGAGCCCTTCATCATCACGACCGATTAAGTGAGAGGAATGATGGCGAAGATGAAATCGAAATTGCAATTCTGACTGGTGATGTCCGAGTTGGCCCTCGGTCAGACCGAGCGATTGCTAGCCAACTCGACGAAGTGATTCAGGAGTTTCAACCTGATACGGCAGTCTTAGTCACCGATGGAGCAGATGATGAAGCATCACTACCAATCCTAACATCTAGAGTGAGGGTCGATCACGTTGAGAAAATTATAGTAAGGCAATCAAAGGGAATTGAGAGCACTTACTACTACGTCGCCAAGGCAATCGAAGACCCTCGTTGGAGGGCCCGATTACTCGTTCCTGCAGCTTTGTTTTTGATTATCTTCGGGCTGGGCTTGATTCTACCAAATGGCGCTGTTTTAATCGGCGCCATGCCATTGATTATTGGAATCTGGATTCTCGCTAAAGGATTGGGTTGGGAACACCAATTGGAACGACTAATGATAGATATGAGAGAAAGTGCAACCGGAGGAATTTGGTCTTCTTTGTTATGGGGGTTATCTATTGTTTCAGTGTTGTTTTCAATCTTAACTTTCTATTCGGTTTTCTACGGCAATCCTACTGAATTAAACGCCTATGTACTAGACACATTCCTTCGAATCGACAATTTTGATTTGGATGCAGTAAATCGGGATTTTGCCGTTTGGGTAATTGCAATTGATCAAGCGCTAACATGGATTCTAGTCGCGGCTTTCTCATTCGTTCTTTCCCTTGGTGTTCTACGTTGGAAGGAAGGATCATTCACAGGTCAAAGTTTGATTCTAGTAGGACTTGGAGCGGTGGTTTATTCGATTACAAAGGCTGTTATTGAGGTCACATTAGCTGAGTTAGGCGGTGAGGGTTACGACATTACTGCGGGCAATGTATCAGACACCTGGTTCTTCCCAATTATCGCGATTGTATTCTACTATCTTCTGAAGACTGCAATTGATTCGGTTACTGCGGAAACAGATGATGACGGTAGCAATCGCTACTGGGGCATCTAACTCTCGTAAGTTGTCTCAACCCCGCACGAAGGACAGGTCACCTTAATCGGGCGGATATTTGGAATGCCGAGAGGTGCGGAACAATTAGTGCAGACAATTGCCTGATTGACCTGTTGCTGTCTTTTTTTCCCTTCATGACTTGGATCGTACGATACTCTGAATTTTGATACGTCTGATACAAACGTTGGAGAATCATCTCCGGAGGTTGATTTATTTCGTGAAAATATCGATTTACGTTTTGGTGTTTCTACAGGTGGGGGAGATTCAATTTGGTTTGAAGAAGAACCAGAGTCTACCGAATCCAGTTCTGATTGAACCTCTTCTGCAGTGATACCCAACTCGCTCGCTACCCTATCGATGGCTAAGGTCAATTCATACTCATCGAGACCCATTAATTGCTGTAGTTTAACAGCGGGAATCTTACTCATTGTACCCTCTCAAATTTTGCGAGTGTTTTCGCACCTATGAATATCCGCGTTTCAAGCATCATTCAGAATCTAAGGATGTGTCCAGGAAGCTCGCAACTATCTCGCCCTCAGCCTTGACTAATTGCTCTGCAACTGTTGACTTGGAAAGACCTAGCTTGTCGGCCAAATCACGTATCGAAGTTCTCTTTGGCACCTCATACCATCCACTTTCATGGGCAAGTCGAACGACTCGGTGTTGTTGCAAAGTTGGGCCTTTCTGGACCAAACCTTCCGAGCCTTTCGCAGAGGTAACGCGCTCGACTGAAATCTTAGTTCTGATATCGGATAAGAAGCGAACCATTGATTCATGGCGACCTGCGATTTGCAATACCAAACCATTAGCTGTGAAGTTTGAGCCTGCAAGAATTGCTAAATCCCCACCATGGAAGTAATGACCAACAAAGTCCGAAGAAAATTCTAGGACTACAAGATGGTGAGTTAGAATGTCAGATTGCCACTCTTCGAGGATTTGCACAACACGGATCCCATCGACATAGTACCCTTCAGGAGGACAATTCCCTTCGATGGTGATACATTCGACCATTATTCGCAGATTTCCATCTACCATCCCAAGCATGGAACGGAAGTCCCAGGAAATGCACTGCAAGCCTGCTTGGGCTCTAGAGTCGTCCTCGATTGCAGAGAAAGCGCACTCTACTCTGACCGCCCTCATGTGGTTGCCTCGCAACCCTCAGTCCCCCCTTGGCGTTTTCAAGGTGCTCAATACTGGTTGCGAGGGAAAGGATGGCGAAATGCCATCCAAACCCTCGGTCATGGGAAATCACTCCTCAGACTGTTTTCTCATTGCATCCTCTGAAGCAACGATTGCTCTCGCGACTTCAGGAGAATAGCCGGTTTCGACTAATCTTAGGTATTGGCTGTCATCCTCTACTTCGGCTTTCGTAGGTATTTGTATGGCTTCAGTCTTAACCGCCCATAATTTATCTTCGGCGCTCATAGAATCCATGACATCTCTTGTATCATCTCTAATTCCATCTTGACCTCGGCGCTCTGAGCGGCGCTGTAGAACGGCCCCCAATAGCACGATTAGAGCTAAGCCAGTAATTGCAGCCATCAGAACCGGAGAATCGGTGATGGTCTGAACAATTCCTCTCGGCAATGATTTGTCTTCAGAGGAATCTTGACATCCGTCGCCATCAACATCTGTTTCCTTTGTTGAAATCCAAGCGATTACTCCGTGAGCACACTGATCTCTAGTATCAGGAACTCCGTCATTATCATCATCAAGATCGTATTCGTCCATACATCCATCGCTATCATGATCGATTGTAATTCGAGTGCTGATAGGGCATGCATCATCGGCGTCGAGTACTCCGTCGCCATCATCGTCGAGATCTTCGGTTGCATCAGCACAACCATCTCGGTCTCGGTCTGAATTGAGGGATGATACCCAGCCTGGGTTTGGATTTGTTTCACAATTATCCTCAGAGGATTCTATTCCATCGTTATCCAAATCTGTATCTTCCCCACGGTCATCACAACCATCCATATCCGCATCAACTAGGTTTGGTGACGCACTTCGAATACAGGAGTCTTCAGAATCTAGGAAGCCGTCGTTATCGTCGTCTTCATCTTCCTCTGAGTCATGACAGCCGTCGCCGTCCCAATCATTCAGAGGTGTAGATTGCCATCCGAATTTTCCTGTCGTGCAAGAATCCTCGATGTCGAGCACTCCGTCGTCATCAACGTCGGCGTCTTCGTATACATCATTACAGCCATCTCCATCTTGATCGCTAATCACATTAGAGGTCCAATCTAGCATTCCATATGGACAGGAATCTTCCCTATCTAGGACTCCATCGTTATCGTCGTCTAAGTCTTCCTCGTGGTCTTGACAGCCATCTGAATCATGGTCGTAAGCCGCTCCTGTCCAACCAATTACTCCTGTTGGACAGTCGTCGTAAACATCGAGATATGGGTCGTTATCATCATTATCATCCTCATCCATATCTCGACATCCATCTCCATCGTAGTCGGTTGAATATGTATTCCAGTATTGTGCACCATCTGGACAGAGGTCTTCGTGGTTTGGTACTAAGTCGCCATCGATATCAGTGTCTTCCAGATTATCATCACAACCATCGAAATCTGCGTCGATTCTATCTGGATTCATCATGCCAGTTGGGCATTCATCTAGAGCATCCTCGACTCCATCATTATCGTCATCGAGGTCCTCTGTTTCGTCTCTACAGCCATCTCCATCATAATCGGTCATGGCTGTTGATTCCCAGCCACTTTCACCGAATTGACATAGATCATACTCATCCAAGATTCCATCTTGGTCGTCATCATTCCAATCGTTATCATTGACTAGATTGATTCTTACCAATTGTTCAGCGTTTGCAAACTGGTCTGAAGTAGATTGAACCTTTACTATAACATCAAACGACTGATCATCGTTTACTAGACGAATATCGGGTGCTCGAATTAGTAAGTTGACCTCTTCCAAAGTGCCCTCTGCAATCGAGGTTGAAGATTGATAGTTGTCTCCAAATCCAGCTGTAATGTCCCATAGATCAAGTGTACCCTCAACATCGATTGTAACTATGTCAACCTCGCCAGGAATTTGTATTGGACGTAGATTCATTTCCACTTCTATTGATTGGTCCGGTTGAATCGTAACGTAGCCAGTTTCAGTTGGTTCGAGATTTAGTGACATATCGTATAGATCTTCACTCCACATGCAAACATCCCACTTGTTAGTTGCGAATCTATCGTCAGTGCAATCATTTGCTGTCCAAGCGATTGTTCGCTCAGGCCAAGCAAACTTGACAATAGGCTGGGCGCTAGCATCGAATTCACTACCAAATATTCCCATCAAATTATCTGAACTGCTTGTGATTGTTCGAGTATTTACGACACTGTATGCTTGAGTAAGATAACGGTTCAATGGTAATTCCTCCAAGCCATTCATCACTGGAGATTGGATTCGAGTCCAGCGAAGTTCAACAACATCAGAATCCCACTTTGCACCTGTTTCAAACCAAGTGATATGGATTGAATCATCTCGGTCGAAATCGACCCTTGGATTTGCTCCCCAAATCAGGTTAGAGGAAAGTACTGCTGTGTCTTTCACAGTAGATACTTCTGACAATACAAGCCCGTTAGGCTCTCCGTCAAGTTCACCCTGTCTGTCTGGATCAAGTTGCATATAATGCAGTTGACTTGGTCCATCTTTGGAAGGGAATTCACTTCTTCCATCGATCCAAACAATGTGGATGTTACCGTCATCGTCAACATTGACATCCGGATTTAGTGCCCATCCATGGCCTTGAGATATCTGAGTGTCATTGACCAGTACTAAGTGGCCAACAGTATCCCAGCCACCGCCATCTTCTCTCCAATACCAATCGGTATCTGGACCGATATCTTCCTGATATTGACCCGTGCTTTCATCAATAGTGTGTCCAGAATCTCCCACTGACCAAGTTGACCTTGGGTTTGAGAGAATAGAGTAAGGGTTCAGCACAGTGAGGAAGGTGTTGGTCGCTCCACTTCCGGTTGTGATATTGATTATTGCACTAACCATGTTGTTCATTTCTTCAGTGTATGAAGCAATTGGAAGCTGTACGTTATCAATCCAAGCCGAGTCATTTCCATGAGATACTGAACCGTCCTTGACATACTTCCAGGTGTATGTGTGATATCCTGGTGAAACCGTTGCCGTATAGGTGCCGTTACTTTCTCCTGACCAGGCGGATGTGAAGGAACTTCTCGAGCAATTTGGATTATCAATACAGAATAAGAGATAGTCGTAGTTTGCCTCGCTGGACACTGAATAATTGAAAGATAGAGTTCCGGATGCCATTGCTCCAGCGTATTCTAGAGTTGAGTGTTGATTGTGAGTTAGGTTACCTGATTGAGCGGTGTAATTTCCATCAATGATTCGATCACTTTGGGCAAACCACCAGTAGTTGCTCGAACCGACTTGAGTCCATCCATTAGCGATATACCCGACTTCGAAGTCTCCGTGGAATTCAGTTAGTTCTTCTGTAGGATAGTAGAATAGTTCTCCACCGGCACTGGTATTTCGTACAGATGTACCATCGCATGTACGTGTGTGTATACCGATATTATTCATGTCAGGACAATGAGCGAGATTCATCATGTGGTAACGCACGCTTGTATCTTCGTTTGTATTGGTATTTGGGCCATAGGAAGTAGTACCTGCAACAGGAACTGGAGTTATGCCTGCTTGCAAGCAAGCATCGTGTGCCTCGTCGATACTTTGGTAATCATCGGCATTGAGCGCTGGTGAGCCTCCAAATGGACCCTCGTCCGATACTGGAAGGATCAGTTTGGTAGCGTTTGGATTCCAAGAATGATCTATAGTGGTTGCAGGATTGCCTGGCATGGAACCTGAAGAATCTCTCCAAGATTCACACGCCCATGTAGAACCTGGCCCCCACATCTCAGAGTTGTAGCCCCAATCGGATGGGATTGATAGTGCTGAACCATTGAACATAACTTCTGTCAGAGGTCTGATTCCACCGCTTGTGTCGGTGGCATTCTGGCCAAGATATGTCGAACGTGGGCCGTTCGAGCCATCGTCACCTATTGTAATTGCATTAGCGCAATTAGCATGTTGATTTGCGTGGTGCATATTTCCACTTAGTGTGTATAATGTTTCTAGAACTGTGATATTCGCGGCTTCAAGCATTGGCTTGATTCCAGCAAAGTTCTCACCTGTTGTCAGAACTCCACCGTAGAATACTGCACACATATCGGCCCACTCTGTTGTCATTGAACCCGACGAGTCGAGAAGTCCAACATACTCAACTATGGAACCTCTTGTATCTTCCCAAACGATAACCGCAGTATTGTTTGCACCGATGCTGATTGCTGGATTGCCTCTGTGTCCTAAGGCCGGTGTGACCATTGTAGAATTGATTAGAACTTGGAAACCATTGTTTGCATCATGGGAAAGCATGCAGTAGTAAATTAGCGGACTACCGAAGTACAAGCCCTGTGGATCGTATGTATCCACCCAGACAACGTGCACTGCATCGTATGAATCTACAGCAATGTCAGGGGAATTACGAGTTCCGCTGCCATCGGCAATGGTGTGGGATGCGATAGTCATGTTCTGTATATCACCAGAGGAGCCGTCCAAGTCATCCTCTGAAGGATCCAATAATGTGTAGAGAATATCCGTATCAGTGACTTCCCAAACGATGTGTGCTCTACCTTGTGAGTCGATTACCATCGACGGGCCGGAGAGAGATGATGCATTGGAGCCCCCAACCTGAGTTGTTGAAATTAGAACCGTGTCAACACCGGTTGAAATCTGAATTAGTGCATATCTTAGCAATGGTGTGCTAGTGTTCTCAATCCAAACAAGGTGTATCCTATTCGAGTCATCCATTACCCCCATGACATCGATTGGATTGTTTGCATTCAGGTTCGTAAGTAGAGTCTGAGCGTCACTATCATCGATAGTTCCGTTCGCTGTAGGAAAACGAGTTGGTTCATTTGCCAGCTCTTCCGGTTCACCAGATGCGGCTAATAGCGAGGGTGCAAGTAGGGCACTTAGCATTAGCAAAGCAAGGGTAGCAGCGAGTTGGGTTCGCTTGATTTCTATTCTGTTGTTTTCGGCGCTCAGAGTGGGGGTTGGGCTTCCGACCATAGGGTTCGAGAGCCTTGTGAGCACATAGAGAGGAGGCCGGACAGGTCCGA
Organism: Euryarchaeota archaeon UBA19; assembly: GCA_002502175.1. GTDB lineage: Archaea > Thermoplasmatota > Poseidoniia > Poseidoniales > Thalassarchaeaceae > MGIIb-O1. The sequence continues at coordinate 62,376 of DAPQ01000032.1, forward strand.
ATAACGGTGATTTTGGAAGAATTACGGGGAGAATCACTGAGATTGAGAGGCGCGCTTCCGGCGAATGAAATCAGAATAATTTCCAGGCCAAATCCACATACTTCCATCAGCCGGCAATTCCCAAATCGTGTCACAGATTTTGTCTAAGAAAAATCGATCGTGACTGACCGTAATTATGCTTCCATCATATTCTACCAAAGCCTCCTCCAGAGCTTCCTTCGCATCGGTATCCAAATGATTTGTAGGCTCATCGAGAAGGAGTAGGTTATTCTCTTCGAGCAGTAATTTCAGTAGGGCGATACGGGCCCTCTCTCCTCCACTCAATTTTTCCAGTTTAGTCTCTACCATTTCGCTGGTAAATTGGAAGCGCCCGAGCAGAGCCCGAATGTCTCCATAATCCATCCTTGGTTTGAGGGCTCTGACCTGTTCTACAGGAGTCAAGTCAAAATTTAGTGATCTGTGATCTTGATGGAAGTAACCTATCTGAACTCCTGGCTTTACATCAACACTACCAGAGTCTAGTTCAAGTTCACCTTGAATAAGACGCAGTATTGTGGTTTTACCTGCTCCATTAGGACCAACGATACCAATTTTTTGACCTCTTGAAACGCCAACTTCCAGTCCTTTGATTATCGGGCGATTAAGTCCTTCAAAGGTCAATGTCGCATCATGAAAATCAAGAACTTCAAGACTACTCTTTTCAGTCGATTCAAGTCGGAAATTCAGCCCTCTACGCTGGCGGGGTTTTAGCGACTTTAGCCAACGTAATTCGCCTTGTGCTCTGGCCAATAAAAATCGCTTTTGAGAGATTGATTTGTCGTACTTATTGGCGCGCTTCATAGACTGTAATGCACCTGTTAACCGTTTGACCTCTGCATCGGTTTTTTTGATTCGGTCCGCCAATGTCTGAAGGAATAGTTCCTTTTGTTGTAAAAATGAGGTGTAGTTGCCGTGGTAGCCTTTTGCTCGAGTATCTTGTATCTCAACTATGGCGTTACAGACTCGGTCGAGGAAATATCGATCGTGACTGACAATCAAAAGCGCTCCTTGGAATGTAATGAGGAACTCTTCGAGCCAATCAAGAGTTCCAAGATCAAGATGGTTTGTTGGCTCGTCTAGGAAGAATACATCGATTTCAGACAAGCCCACCAATTGTCTTGCCAGTGCTACCTTAGCACGTTCCCCTCCAGATAAATTTGCCAGAGGAATCTCAAGAGGATGATGAGCGAGGTCTAGTGCTCGAAGGATTTCCTGCGCGTGACTAGCAACATTGGTTCCTCCACTTCGAGCCATCATTGACTGAAGTTCCTGATAGCGATCTATGTCTGGTTGCCAATCGCCGTCATAGAAGGATGGTTCGGCCATTTTTGCTTCAAGGACTGCAATCTCTTCTTCTAATTCCTGAAACTGGCGGCCTTTCCGATTGAGTTCTTCTTCGAGAGTGGCACCCTCGTCTATATCTCGAATCTGAGTCAAAAAAGCAAGACG
>DAPQ01000032.1:64251-83158 GCA_002502175.1 Euryarchaeota archaeon UBA19
AGTAAGGTGGTTTTGCCTGCTCCGTTATGGCCAACCACACCTATTCTATCGCCTTCGTCAATTCTCAGATTTACACTATCGAGAACTTTCACAGGTCCGAAAGCGCGATGCACATCTTCGATGCGGATTAGCTCTCGCGCCATGCTTTCGCGGCTTGCCCTGACTTGATGTGTGCATCGGTCAAGAGTTGAGTGCATCTAGACGTGATTGATCCAATCTTTCCCACTCAAAGTGACCCTCACTAGTCGGTGGGCGTCCGAAGTGTCCGCCAGCTGAAGTTGCTGAGTATAACGGGCGGTGTAACTTCAGGTCACGGGAGATTGCAGCGGGCCTGAAATCGAATACTCGAGATACTCTCTCGGTTAGTTCCTCTTCACTAATTGTGCCTGTTCCGAATGTCTCAACTCGTAGGCTTACAGGAGCTGCTACTCCGATAACATAGGCAACCTGAATTTCGCAACGAGTTGCTAAACCTGCAGCCACAACATGCTTTGCCGCCCATCTAGTGTAGTAAGTTGCTGAACGGTCGACCTTTGTTGGGTCCTTACCAGAAAAGGCACCTCCTCCGTGTCGCGCCATTCCTCCATAGGTATCTACGACGATTTTTCGGCCTGTGATTCCTGCATCTGCATATGGGCCTCCTGGATCTGCGAATCGGCCTGTTCCATTGACATGGAGAATGTAACCTTCTTTCAGCCAATAATCGGGAATTGCGTGTTCAACAACTTCGCTCTTGATTACTTCTCGAATGTAGGCTTGCTCGGCTTCAATATCACCATCAAAGCGGTCTTTCAGAGCATCATCATGCTGAACCGCGACTACCACTGTGTGTACTCTCAGTGGATTTCCATCTTCGTCATACTCCACTGTTACCTGACTCTTGCCGTCTGGACGAATCCAATCGATTTCGCCGCTGGCAACAATCATGTCTAGGCGGCGGCAAATACGCTGAGAAAGTGCGGAAGGTAGTGGGAAGTATCTGCCGCTAAGTTCCTCTTCAGCCTCAGTCTCTGTACAGGCATATCCAAACATCATTCCTTGGTCGCCTGCGCCGACATCATCCAACGAATTTCCATCAACTCCTTGAGCGATATTTTCAGATTGTGTTGTAATATTGACATGCACCTTGCATAGTTCCTTACTACTGGCATCCATGCCAATTGCATGATTGTCATAGCCGATGCGTACAGCGGTTTCACGGGCTATGAGTTCGTATTTTGGGGCTTCTCCGTCAAGGGTTACTTCGCCTGCTAGTACTATCAGTGCGTGATCGCGCTTTCCTTTGACTAGAGTTTCAACTGCAACACGAGCTTTCGGGTCGACTTGCAAGCATGCATCAACGATTGCATCGGATATCGCATCACACAATTTGTCGGGGTGACCGGCGGAAACCGATTCCGACGTGAACAATGCAACCATGTTTATCCGGCCATCCTTCCATATATGGGTTTTCGGCGAACTGAATATCTAACAAAAAGGTGTGTAATTTGGCCGGGAAAACGAGGTCATTATCGCCGCAGCATTGAGAAAGGAGGCCTTTTCCCAGCGCCGATGACACCTACAGAGGCCGACATCGAGGCGGTTGTCGAGGCGGATGACAAAGGTACTCGGTTATATCCGGAGCAAGTTGTTGATGGATTGCCGACTATCTACTCCTTCCAATCTTGTCCATTTTGCTTCAAAATTCGAGCTCTATTGGGTAGCCGTGGCATCGCTTATGCTGATGTCGAAGTTGAGCCGATGAAGAAGGCTGAACTAAAGTGGGGAGATTGGAATCAGGTTCCCGTTTACGTAGACGTCGATGGGAACGCAATGGATGAGTCAAACGATATCCTCCACTATATCGATTCAAAGAATGGCAATCTATTCCCTCGAGCGGGACATGACCCTGAACAAGATCGTTGGATGGAGTTCAGCAACAAGGTACTCGGCAAATCTATTGTTGCTGTAATTTACCGGACTTTTGGAAGCTCATTCCGTGCATTAGAATACGTCAACGGTATCGAGAACTTTTCCAGAAAAGACAAATTCGTAAACAAGTATCTAGGCGGATTTGTAATGAAAATGGTTGGTCGTTCTCGCGCAAAAATGTTTGATTTGCCGCCAAGAGAGAATCTCAAAACCCAACTGGATACCATGAGTAGTGGATTCAAGGGAGATTTCTTTGGAGGAGAAAGCCCTAACGGAGCGGATTTTGCAAATTATGGGATTCTTCGCTCAATGCAGGGCTTGGAAGGCTTCGATATTCTAGAGGCTCATCCCGAAGCCTTCGGTTGGTATAATCGAATGCAATTATTCTCTGGAGTCTAAATTTTCTAGACCGCAGCAGCGATAGATGAATGGGTTCTGCGGTTACCATGGTCGAAGTCGAGACGGAGATGGCCTGGACAGGAGACATGGGCAAGGCTGAAGCCCTACTTTCCGCCATCGAAGGTCAGGATTTCGCCGATGTTGAACTAGTCACGGAATGTGACGGGGGACAAGCTGGACTTCGCATTCTTGTCAAAGGGGATGACCTAAGAGAAGTTAGAGAACAGGTGGATTCTTTGTTGGCTTTACTCGCTTCTGCTGAGGCAGAATACGATTCCAATAATTGAAGGTGGAGCAACTACCCCATCCTATCGTGAACAGCCTCCCTCACGACCGCTCGTGGCTTCTTGCTAATGTCGAGCCGACGGCGCTATTCCGCGATTCGATGGATAGATGGATAAACGCAATGATCGCTGACGAACACGGCGGAGGAGAAAGTTCTGAGGAGAATATAGTCGGTGAAATTAGAGCCAAAGCAAACGGAATTATTGCGGGTACAAGTGTAGTTGATAGGCTCGTAGTACAGCATTTTCCAGATTGTAGCATAAATTGGGATGTTACTGAAGGTGAAGGTGTACAATCTGGCGAACAGGTGCTCAAAATTTCCGGGCCTGCTGTTCAAGTTCTACGATGCGAACGAATCATGCTCAACATACTAGGTCGGATGTCTGGTATTGCAACAAACACCGCTGCTTGGGTTTCTCAGGCAGGAGATATTGGAGTTGCCTGTACTAGAAAGACGGATTGGGGTCTACTTGACAAATGGTCAGTACATGTCGGCGGTGGATTAACTCACAGACTGTCCCGTGCTGATGCATTGATGATCAAAGAAAACGACTTGCCAGCCTTGGCGCCCGGAATCGATGAAGAAGATGTTGCAGTAGCTACTGCTGTATCGTTAATTGACATGGATTCTGACGCCGAATTTACAGTCATAGAAGTTAGAGATTCAAGCCAAGCAGTGGCCGCAGTAAAAGCATGGGATTCACTACAGATAGAACGTAGCGGCTGTGAAAAAATAGTCTTACTGCTAGACAATATGGGCCCAAGTGGTTGTGCTGAAGTCCATCATATTCTGATGCAAGAAAACCTACGTACATGGTGTATCTTGGAGGGCTCTGGAGGGGTTGTTCACGAAGATCTTGGACAATGGATTGAATCGGGTGTTGATCTAGTCTCAACTAGTGCTCTGAATCGAGGGGTTTCTCCACTCGACCTTTCGATGAAAGTCGTTGGTGGTGATTGAATGGGCGATATCCCAGACTCGCATCCAAGGAAGGCTTCATTACTTGCTAGAGCTAAACTCACTGAGGCGGCTGCTGAGGGTTTACTCGCCGAATCTGCATTGATTGCTCATGGAAGAGGCGAGGCTTTCGATTACCTTCTGGGAGAGAAAACTAGTGAGTCCGCCTCATTGGCAATTCGTGAAACGGCGGCACGTCTTCTCAAAGCCGAGAGAGCGGTCATTTCACTAAATGGCAACACCACTGTATTGGCGGGAGAACAAGCAATTCGCGCAGCCGCAATCATTGGATGTCCCGTTGAAGTCAACATCTACTATCGAACTCCAGAAAGGATGGAGAAATTGATTTCCACACTTGAAAACCTCCGCCATAAGGTCGCTAATCAAGACCCCCCTGTTGGCAGGGATGCTTCTCAGTGGCCCGAAATTGTAAACTCCGTTGATATTCTTGGAGGGGATGCTGATGGTCGAATTGAGGGGCTCGAAGGACCGAGGGCTATCTGTAGTTCTCGTGGCATCGAGGCAGCTGATGCTGTGCTCGTGCCTTTGGAAGATGGTGATCGATGCGAGGCTTTGGTGGCACTAGGAAAAGAAGTATTGGTGATTGATCTAAATCCGCTTTCAAGAACTGCTAGAATGGCTCATGTTACAATTGTCGATGAGGTAAGTCGGGCCATGACAGAACTCTGTTCTGCCTTAGTTGAGGAGCCTGAAATCTCACAGTGGGATAATGGCCAAGCCCTGCGAGATGCGCTCGCAATAATGGCTCAAGCATCAAATCAAATACCAAGTTAACTTCGGGATTTCATGGCTAAGAAATATTTCTTCAAATTTGTATCCGAACCAAAAAACGACTTGCTCAGGTCAATTGTTGGCTTAGCTTGCGTCGGTCAGGCCATCTCTGACGGCCATGAAGTCAGTGTATTCTTTGCCGGAGCAGGAACAAGATTGTTGGATGAGGAGTTTATCGAAGAACTCAATCAAGAGATGGGCCCTGATTCAAAATTCATAACTCAATTGATGGAGAATATCATTGCAAACGCTGTCCTTTACTGCTCATTTGCATCAGTTAAGTCAACGCTTGGCTACAGTGAAGGAGACGGTGCTCTAATTGTCCCTGATGACCAAATCGAGTGGAGTGGGCCTCCTGGTGTTATCAAGCTGAGCGCTGACTCAGAAGTTCAGTTAGTCTACTGAAATTCTTCCTCTAGCATTGTTTTGCATCTATCGGCAATGGCTTGACCCACTTCGGAAGTACTAGCATCTCCACCAAGGTCGTAGGTGACGACTCCACCTTCTTCGAAATGTTGCTGAATAGCTTGTTGGAGGATGTCGGCACACTTATCCAAGTCATCGTCCTTCTTTCTGTACGCTAGAGCCTCAAACATCATCTGGACTGATTGAAGAGTGGCGATCGGATTTACTACATTCTTTCCAGTGTATTTTGGGGCAGAGCCGTGTACTGGCTCAAACATCATGTGCTTAGGACCTAGGTTTGCACTAGCAGCCATACCAAGTCCTCCCTGCAAGACACTTGCTAAGTCGGTAGCGATATCGCCAAACATGTTTGGAAGGACTACGACATCCAAATCTTCTGGATCTCTCATTAGCCACATTGTGAAGGCATCAATGTATGCTGCATGGGTTTCAATATCCGGATTCTGTTCTGAAATCTCTTTGAAAATTCCTCTGAATAATCTACATCCGCGTGTTACGTTGGACTTGTCAACGCAAGTTACTGATTGGGTTACTCCCATTTTTCTATGGCGATGTCGAGCTAAATCAAATGCGAAGTTGATGACTCTCTCGCTTCCTTTGCGGGATATTGGTCTTGGATCCCATTCTACTTCTCCCTCAAGTCCAGGGAACTCTTCGATTACAATTGGCTCGTCCTTCTCCCCCTTAGCCTTCTGTTCCATTCTACGTAGAAGAGAGTGGTAGAGGCCTTCGGTATTCTCTCGAATCATAACCATGTCAACCATATCTGGTTGCCAGACCTGTTGGTGTACTCCGTGTACCTTGTGTTTTACACCAGGGTAGAGTTTGATTGGACGGACATTAGCGTATAGTTTGAGTCCGCTCCTAAGTCCAAGAATAACTTGGCCGCCCGCCATATCGCCATTTGGAAGTCTGGCGTCTGGCCAGCCGATTGCGCCGAGAAGGATTGCGTCTGAATTATCTCGGCAGTGTTCGAAGGACCCTTCTGGCCACTCCTCACCAGTTTCCAGATAATATTGACCTCCGCATGGAATTTCGGTGATTTCAAATGAAACCGGGCTATGTTGCTGGAAGGCTTCGATTACCCTTAGCGCCTCGGCGATGACTTCTGGTCCGGTTCCGTCGCCGGCCAACACGGTTAGGCGGTAGGCTGTCATCTAAACGTGGCAGTTGCTCATCATTCATCAATACAACCCATCTATTCCTTCGGCCAAAGTATCCATTCGACGAGGCCTTTCAAGGCGATATTTGATAGACGGTCACCGCGAACATAGGTGACATGGACCGCAGCGGAGAGGAGGGTAGTGAATCTTCTCGGATTGATGTGAACACATTACCAGATTCATTAGTTCGTCTATGGGATACCATGCTGAGAATAGATCCAAACTGGGATTTGGCAGCATGGTTGGAAGAACGTGCTGATGATGAATTAGAATTGGTTGAGGCTCATTTAGGTCGAGAGCGATTGAGGCTCGAACAGCGGCTTCACCGAATCGAGACTTTGGTAAAGAAGTTGAAACGGCAACGAGAAGTTGCTGGGCCTGATTTGTTGGGCGACCCTCATCAGAAAAATCTCTTCGATGTATTCGACAAATCAGTAAACACTCAAAGTTCAGAGACTATACCTGAAGAGAACGATGAACCAGTAGTTTCTGGCGGAATTATGGGAGTTGACGATGACCCGTTACTAGCAATTGTTGCAGAACATATCCTTGGAACAATTGAGGTTGCTTCCTTGGAGGATTCTAGCCCCGTGCATTTCGAGGATATTATTGACGGATTACAGCCGATGGGGATTTCGGTCGACGAAATCGATGAAGCCATCGCTTATTTGCTACAACACCGCCAAATTATTGAAATTGAGCAGGATTTTTTCGGATTTGACCCCTAAAAAACCGTCTCGAGAGAGGTTGATTACAACCGTTCCATTCAAAGTAGAGACCCATGTGGGAGGGCGCGTCGGTGCCATGGTTAGCGACGCTTCGGGATGGTATGCGCGACTGGACAGGTCGTGCGAGAATAGAATTGAACAGCTTGAACGTTGGTTAGATGCTTGGGAAGAATCGATTCGGCATAATATTCCAATTGCCGCAACAATGCCTAGTGACTGGCCGACTCTACCAGCAGGGCTTCTATCTAACCCGGGTGCTGTTCTAGACCATATGCTGGCTCGCTACGATGCTGAAATTGATGGGCGATCTCCACGCGGAGCATACGCTACACCTGCTCGATTTGCTGATGCTATGCTAGCTGATGAGTTGGGCGAGCGCGGCGCAGATAGTGACCAACCCATGCCTACTGGAATCTCCCTCGCGGCTTTACCTCCTGGTTTCCGTGCTTTCGCGGCACAGATGAATGAAGCCAATTCGAAAGATGATGGAGACGAGGTAGATGAAGCGGTTACAGCAGGAAGAAAGACCGCTTCTGGAATTCCACTTCCATTTGCAGACCCTGCAGTTGGAGCGGGATTATTCCCAGAGCGTCTCCTGAAGGTTCACTCAGAAAGAATCGATGGTTTACCCGCAGCGACCAAGAAGGAAGATACAATTCGTCTTCTTTCGAAATTGCAACTCTTGGATATTTCAGATATTGCAGTCCGCTGTACTCGCAGAAGACTGCTCTTAGTCCTTGCAAAATCCGAACTAATAGAATTGGACGGAGACGGTGATGAGTCTAGAATTGGTAGAAAACAGGCCGAAGAATTGCTTGAGACTAGCGTGCAAGAAGGAGATGCGCTACGAGGATCCTGGCCTTGGGATGAAAATCCTCGACTACTGATTTGCAACCCTCCATGGCTTCGAATCAAAGACCGATTCCGAGGCCACCCAGATGGAAGCAATTTGCGCAAGGAACTATCTCGTGAATTGCGCAGTATTACAGAACCGGATGGCAGGCTCAGATTTAGTACACTTCTTGGAAATGTAAACTTGTATCGTTTATTCTTAGAACGCTCCCTTCAGCTCGTCGAAGAAGGCGGTCGCGTTCGCATGATTGTTCCGGACTCACTACTAAGAGAGAAGAGCAGTATACCACTTCGCCGATTAATGGTTGAGAGAAATAATTGGGATTCTGCTTGGTCATTCCCTGAGAGTCAAAGGGTATTCCCCGGTGTGTCTCAAGGCGTTTTGGTCATCGCAATTTCAGTTGGCGGGGAGACTACAAAACTAACCAGTTGGGGGCCACTTGAGTCAACCGATGTACTTCCATCTGCCGGACTTGATCCAAAATCACCAAAATTGGAACTAGAGCGCTCAACATGGGCTACTTGGACAGATACAAATTGGGCCGTTCCTAGGATGCCTCGCAAAGAACATGAGCGACGTAAGGTGCTGAATGCGATTTCACAATTGGCTGATTTACCTCGACTATCTGAAGACCATAACTGGCTGAATCCAAGTGGCGACCCTATTCGCGTGCGTGTTGGAGAAATTGACCAAACCACTTGGTCGGAAGACATTCGTGATTGGAAGCCTAGATCGCGTGGGACTCCGTTTATTCGAGGCATTCACTTCAATTTAGAGAATGGTAAGGTATCTATCAACCACCCAGGATATACCTCGTCGATTCCTAGAGAAGCATTGGAGCGTTGTCAAGCAATGTGGAAGGGGCCAATAGATGCAAGAGGCATTAGTCGAATCGCCTGCCAAGCAATCGTCAACGCACAGCAAGATAGGAGGCTTCGCTGGGTAGTTGTTCCACCAGACTGTGTTCTTGGTAACTCAGTGAACTTCCTAGAACTGCCAGAGGCAGTACAAGATAGTCTAGCGGAAGAGTATGGAACTCTAGAGCAAGGTTTGTTGTGGTTGGCCGAACATCTGAATTCAGATACTCTTGATCTTTGGTCAAGAGCTTGGGCGGCCAATAACAACGTCAACAATTACGAGATTGAGAACTTACCATTCCCACCGCCGGTTAGCATGACCAAGGTTGAGGCTCTTTAGACGCTCGATTGGTTTTCTCGCGTTGTCTGATTTTCGATTTGTGTCGGTTTAGCGGAAAGGTATCGGCTTGAGTCCGGAAATTAATTTCCGTTCCACGGAGCAATTGAAGCGATTCGACCAAATTGATTATTACGGCCGCATTACGTACGCAGGGCCGTTCCATCGCGTTCAGCATTAGGGTCAGAGGCAATAATATGGGAATTCATCCAAAAATCGGGATAACAGGACTTCCGCGTTCTGGTAAGTCGGCCGTATTGGAAAAAGTTGTCAGTATGATCATCGAAGAGCGCAAACAGGAGATGAGAGCTCGCAATGAAGACCCTAACCTAAAGCCGATTGTTGGCGGGATGAAAACTCGAACCATAATGGAAGATGGTCAACGTGTTGGGTTCGAATGTGTTGATATCGTAACCGGTGATTCTGCGGTAATGGCACACCGAGAAATTGACTCAAGAACAAGAATCCTAGGCTATGGAATAAATCCAGAAGCTCTCGATGAAATCGGTGTAGCCGCAATTCAGCGAACGATGGATGAGTGTGAATTATTGGTCGTCGATGAAATAGGCAAGTTCTCTGTTGAGAGTGAGGAATTTGTCGAAATAGTCAGGGAAGCACTGAAGGCGGATATGCCGACGATTCTCACCCTGCACAAGAAGAGTCGCCACCCGCTTCTTCAAGATATTCGAAGGCGAGACGATGCACGTATCCTCGAAGTAACTCCTGTAAATCGTGCTCTGCTTCCTTACAAGATTCACAAATTGGTTAGAGAAACCTACTGATTGAGCGAGGCATTCATCCCCTTTGGGCTACTCAGAGTGTCACATGGATTCACCCGCGGCCCGACTTCAACGGGTGCTGATTGGTATCGCGATACCTGCGGCATTCCTTACCGCACTAGCACTCGCTGATGGCAGAATCGAGTTGATTGGCTGCGAGGGTGATGCTTGCCATAGCACTAGCGAGATTGCCTTGGCATTACCTGCAATCGTGCTACTGTGCTTGATTGGTCTCGCGATTTTACGATTTTCGGCAAACCGCGATTTTGGCGATGGGGCACTTGACCGATGGTTCAGTAGAGAGCCTGAATCGGTTATGAGAGAAAGGCTCGAAGAAGAAAGATTCGAGGCCAGCGATGAAGGTCTTGGTTCTCGCTGGGCCGAACTTGAGAAAAAGAACCTCGAAGAGCAATACGGCGAAGAAGAGTGAACTTTTCAAACGATTAAGTCTAGTTTACGAATCGAAACCTTGACCCCTCACCGTAGTCTCGCCCACTCGATAACATGAGCGAAGTGCCCGCTGAATTGAGATATACGCCCGAGCATGAATGGATTCGAGTAGAAGGCGACCAGGCGATTATTGGAGTGACAGATTACGCTCAGGACGCTCTAACAGATGTTGTCTGGGTAGAATTGCCAGAAGTTGGAATGTCGGTTGGAGCTATGGAATCCTGTGGCAGTGTAGAGTCTGTAAAATCGGTTAGCGAAATCTACGCACCAATTGCGGGTGAGGTGACTGAAGCCAATGAAAGTCTCGAAGACGCCCCGGAACAAATCAATCAGGACCCCTATGGAGATGGATGGATTTGGAAGATGACAATCAGTGATGCTGGAGAGCTGGATAACCTTCTCGACTCGGCAGCGTATAGCGAACTGATTGGTGAGTGAGTATCGTGGTTGCAGCCCTCCACATCTACGTGGATGGCTCATGTGAGGAGAATCGAAATGTCACTGCAGAGACTCCTGCTGGCTGGGGATTCTGTGTCGTAGAAGGCGATACGGGTCTAGGAAGAGGTCGAGGTGAAATTGTCACCGAAGGTTCTGGTTCAGTGATTACAGACGAGACTTCGAATGATTTCATCGGTGCCGAAGTCGGCTCAAACAATACTGCAGAACTGAGTGCCATCGCCGCTGCTCTCAGTTGGCTACTCAAGCAAGGAGGAGGTAGTTCGGTAGTCATTCGCGCCGATTCACAATATGCACTCAATATAGCAAATGGACAATGGAGGGCTAAGAAAAATCGTGACTTAGCCTCACACGTCAGAACGCTTTGGGATGAAGTCTCAAGTTTGCGGGAATTATCTGGTGAACATGTTAGGGCGCATCGTGGGCACCGTTGGAATGAGCGCGCCGATCATTTAGCATTCAGAGCAATGAGTGGGAAAGAGCCGTTGCCGTTGCAATTTTGGAAGCCGGGTCAGAGATAATCTGCTTATTCTTCCGAAATTTTGTCTGCCAGAGGACCTAAGGCTAGTATTGAGTATACACCTGATAGAGAAATCAAGAGGCCGATTAGTAGCAAAACCAGTCCGGTAGGGTCTGGAAGATATTCCTGCAGAGGATTACCTGCTGCCCATGAGAGAATTATTGTGAATACACCGACTGCAAGAACTTGTTTTGATGACTTTTCAGGATTTTTCCAATTATCTAGCCAAGGAATCAGGCCTTTCCGATTGAAAGTAAATCGATACCAAGATACGTACCAAAACCCTAGGCCTGTCATACCAATTATTCCTAAGGTGAAGGATTCTGAATCCCATGGTCCGGGAAATGAAAAACCTAGAATCATGGTGTTGAGTAGTAAGATTGAGCCAATAATTGCAGGAGTGACTCCATTTACTTCCGTCTCGTTTCCCACGATGCTTCCAACAGGTATCTGTCCTTCAAATCGACTAAGCAGAAAAGTCATTCATCAGTGCCTTTTGGCGGATTTATGAAGAATGGTTTGGTTTGGGAAAAATCCGTCGACCAAGCCCATCTTGATTTGAGGTTTAATGTCCTTCGAGAAGGATTACCTAGAGGAACTGAACACTATCCTGGAATCGATGAAGATCCTCGAACCACTTTCTTATGCGCTTACATAGAAGATGTTCTAGTAGGGTGTTCTACGCTGCAAGTTGATGAAAGAGAAGGCTGTAAATTTCGAATTAGAGGGATGGCGGTATTGCCCGACCACAGGAACAAAGGAATTGGTTCTAGCATAGTCAAAGGATTGCAAGAATACGCAAAAAGCCAGGGCTCAGGAATCTGGTGTAATGCCAGAGTTAGGGCTGTACCAATGTATGCCAGATGTGGCTTTGTTGTCATATCAGGTATTTACGATATCGAAGGTATTGGACCTCATCATGACATGGAATGGAAATTTTGACCTATTCAATTCAATTGACAAATGTACCATTCTGATAGTCGGAGAATGCTTGGTGGATTTCCTCCTTTGTGTTCATTACAAATGGACCATACCGCTCGATTGGTTCATTTAATTCTGGGCCTGCAAAAATCAAGAATTCGGCGCCCTCTTGGGATTCGATTAGAATTTCTTCTCCTTCAGAAAGTAGAGCTAGTTCACCGTCTTGAATTCCTTGTTTTGCACCTATTCCGAATGCGATTGGGCTCTTTTTGACTCTAGTTTCATTTTCCAGATTTATCCCCCCTCCAAATACGTAAATCATACCATTCAAATCTTCTTGTAACTTTTGCACTAAACGTGATTCAGGTTTCATTTTGACATGAATAAGTGTGATTGGGATCTTAGTATCTATTGACGATGTTGTACCCATGCATTCACCCGCTATCACACGTGCCCAGACGCCATCTTTCTCAACAACAGGAGATTCTGTAGATGGTACCTCTTGATATCGCGGCTCCATCATTTTATGAGAAGATGGGAGATTTACCCAAATCTGAAATCCATGCGTCCTACCTCCAGTTTTGAGGAATTCCTCATGCGGTTCTTCACAGTGAATAATGCCGCGTCCAGCAGTCATCCATTGCACATCACCAGGGTTCAATTCCCCACTATTCCCAGCACTATCCTCGTGCCTCATCCTTCCATCCAAAAGATAGGTGACGGTCTCGAATCCGCGATGTGGGTGCCATGGTGCACCTAATGCTTCTCCTGGCCCATAATCCACGGGTCCCATTTCGTCAATAAGCAGAAATGGACTGAGTACTCTTCCCATTCTGTAGGGCCTGCGTACCTTGAATCCGCCCCCCTCCCGGACAATATGAGTTGGAACTATTTCGGTCACACTACGAGTGCTGTTCATATTCAACACTCCTTCGGCTTCACGCTTAATTGCTAGTTTTCTCAAGAGTTGAGATTTTTATTTTGATTTCATCTCTTTATTTGAGTAATCTGTTTGAATGGATGGCTGAGAATTACGAGTAAATATTCGTAATTCCGCCCATTTGTTTATCCTTCAGTGACAGCAAGACGTTGTTATGGAAGAGAATGAAGGAGGTTCTCCTAAATCATGAGGAAGAATAATGCGTAAAATTAGGTATAGATTCTCCTATACCATCATTAGCCGCCAAATTAACAGGGTTTCATGGAAAATATACTTGCCATGCAAATTGTAGGCGCTATCACAGTACTTATTGGATTGAAAATGAACGTGGATCCTGTCGGATTCAACAAGGACATCTTTGGAGATGTTGAGGGAGTAGATAGTGGAGAGATGTCCGCTAGCAGATTGGCAATAGGTGGAGGAATAATGTCTCTTGGTTTGCTAAATTTATATTGTAGTCTGAATCTTGACGAAGGTACTGCAACTGAAACGGTTCTAATCGGAACTGTGATCGGACTTGCTACATTTTTCGTTACCATTGCTAGTGCAAAGTTTCGTGGATTTACATCAGACATCCCCAAGCTTCCGATGATTGTATTGCCGACTCTGATTGCAATCTGCCTTTACTCCGCAATGGGATAAGCAGGTTAGAACAAAGTTGTCTGCCTAGTACCATTTGAGGATTTATCCTTTTTTGAGGTCGTCCTCCTAGGTCTTCTCCGGCTACCATGTTTTTGATACACCGCTTGGCTTTCCTCTCTTGCCTCAGGCGATTTTCTTGCAGCATATGTTTTCTTTATCCCTTCTTTCCTTGATTCCATTTCGTCAAGTACTGGAGCAGGATAATCTACTCCAATTCTACAACCAAAATTGGTTTGTTCTTCTTCAGACATCTTCCAAGGATCATGGATATATTTTGTAGGAACCATTCTTAATTCGGGGACCCATTTTCTAATGTAATCTCCATTTTTATCGTGGTCCTTTCCTTGTTTTGTGACAGAATATGCGCGAACAGTGTTGATTCCTGTTGTTCCTGATTGCATACCAACCTGTGACCAGTGAATTCCTGGTTCGTAATCCAAGAATAGAGTTGCAAGATGAGTTCCTACTTCTCTCCAGGGTAACCAAAGATTGTATGATGCTACTGACATAATCATGGCCCTCATTCGAAAATTAATCCAACCTGTTGAATTCAATTGTCTCATGCAGGCATCGAAGAAAGGCCAGCCGGTCATTCCGGCTTTCCATGCCTCGAATTTTGCTTCATCTAATTCTCTATTTAGGCGAGAATCAATTACTGCATTTTGGGCCTTGTAATCTAGAGTCGGCTCCATTTCTAACTTCTGAATGAAATGACAATGCCAAGCTAGCCGACTCTGAAATGATGAGAGACTTTTCAGCCAGTTTCCTATGTCTTCTCCTTGCGATTTGATCGCCTTAAGTTGGTTCACTCTATTCTTTGTATTCTGAACTGCCCTCCTTACAGAGATACATCCGACACTAAGGTAAGGGGCGAGTCTGGAACCATGCTCTTCGGCATTTATCGGACTGGAAACAGCCCACCTGTATGGCTCTCCTCTTTCGTAAAGGAATGATTTCAGGCAGGCCAAAGCAGCATCTTCACCGGGTTGCTGTCTATTGATTACGTCCCTAGGTAAAATGCCAATCTCAGCAAGACTTGGAGGTTCAGTGACTCTATCAATCCCAACGATCTTCTTTGGTGCTGCTCTCAATTCAAGTTTCATTCTAGAGTCTCTTTGTCTCTTCCAAGTGTTGCGATTTTGAAGAACTCGTACAACACCATTAGATGGAAATTCTGTCCATTTTATACTCCTTGTTTTGCACCATTTGTGGAGGGCAATATCTCTATCATAGGACCATTCTAATCCAGTTTCTTCATGCGAATAGAGATTCTCAATTTCATGTTCTTTAGACAATTGGCTCAAACAATTTTCAATTTCGGAATAGACTATCTCGAAACTACCTCCAATAGATTCTATTTTCCGCTTGATTTCAATTGCGCAGTCCATCTCCCATTGAATATGGATTGGACTACAATCTGGTTGTTGGAGTCTTCTTGGCTCAATCAGGAAGATACAATGAACCTTGTTTTTCGATGCGGCTGCTTTCAGTAGAGGTTCATGGTCGAGAGTTCGTAAATCTCTCTTGAACCATACAACATCGATCGGCATCACCACGTCAAATGTAGTCTCAGATATCAACGGCTGTTAGAAATCGAAACACAGAATTCTCAGAAGGAGGAAATTGGAGCACAGGCCGGGATTTGCACCCGGGTCCACGGATCTGCAGTCCGTTGCATAGCTACTCTGCCACCCGTGCAGGGATATACCGACCCCTGACCTCCACTTGAAGAATGTTCGGAGCGTCTGAGGTTGTTTTTTTCTTGGTCAAAATATCAATTTCGAGCATGACTTGAAAAGAAGGGAATTATTCGAAAATGATGAATAAAGCATGAGTGAGGAGGAAGACAAGTGGTGGTCTCCAGACCATGTGGCTGCTGAAGACGAAGTTAGTCCGCCTCAAAATACGGTCGAAGATTCTCCCAAAGAGGAAATTGTTGGACGAGAAAATATAGACAATTTCCTAGAAGATATTGGGTACACTGATTCCGGAAATAAAAAGCCGAGGAGAACTACAACTAGTGGTGGAGATGTCCCCCCTAATCCTCAGCCTCCAGTTGTAAGCGGAAGTCAAGGATTTCTGGGGTTGTGGTGGCTGACTAGAGGAGAGGCCCTGTTTGTGATTTCTGCAATCGTTTTTGCTCTGATTATTTCCACGATATGGACTATCGGATTAATCAATGAGTCAACCTACACCCAGGTTTCAGCTACTATCGTGGCAGAAGAGAATGATTTCTGGATAGAAACAGAGGCAGAGATTGTAGGAGACGGTACTAACGGAACTGGTTGGTTCCAAGATGATTTGAGCGGTTGGTACGAAAGTTGCTATACTGATGAAGACGGATACGAGTCTTGTGATAGTTATTGGGTTAACGAGTATGAATGCTATGCCGATCTATATCTCACTTGGAATGTTAGTGGTATCGAATACAGTGGTTGGGCGGATACACCATCGATACTAACACCATACTCCTGCTTGGCGTATATGGAACAATACTACGAGATAGGAGATATTATTCCTATCTATTATGGCCAATCCGACCCTAGCCAATTTCAGACATTCACAATTACACTGGGAGATTCGCAATCTACCCGTTGGACAGAAACAATGTATCATTGGGCAGAAGGCCCTAATTTGTATACAGACTACGAGTGTGAAGCAATCCTCACTGTTACTTATCCCGACCCCTTGGATAATTCTAGCCAAATCACCACTAGAGTTCTCGATGGTTGGAATGGGGGCGCTGCTTTCTACGGCATCTACTCCCCAAACTCTTGTCTTTCGGAAATAATGGACGAATACAGTGACGGGAGGACACTTACCGTCATGGTTGATGAAAAAGATACAACGAAAGCATACAGAATAGGAAACACTCCCGAAGGATTCTTTTCGATTACCTGGTTTTGCTGCTTGGGATTGATGATTATATTGGTAATAGTCTCATTTGTTATCGTTACATTAAACAATACTCCTCCAGGTAACTACGTGACTAGAAATGGGGTTGTTCACCATGGTGGATATGATGGTAATGATGTTACAATCATCAACAATCACTACGGAGATAGATGGGGGTACAATCACGGGCCAGGAGTTCATTATCGAAAACCAAGCAGAAGGGTGAGTTCGAGCCGAAGGAGAAGCTCCAGCGGTAGTGGTCGTTCGAGTGGTGGACACTCAACCAGAGGACGCTCCGGCGGGGGAAGCAGTTCAGGTGGCGGAAGTCGCTCAAGCGGTGGTGGTCGCTCTGGCGGCGGTCGCTCTGGTGGACGCAGATGATCCAAGTGAGATTTATCTGAGTTAATTTTGCATATCTTGAAGGGATGTCGGCACTCAGTCGATGTATGCCTAAGGTCTCGTCTCGGTATGACGGACTTGGAGTTGGCTTCGCCCCCTACCTGCAGCCACCCGGTCCAGAGGTTGTTCGGCTAACCGTTGGAGAGCCTGGTTTTGATACTCCAAGGGAGATTATCGATACTGCAATCTCTGAGCTAGATGCTGGCAAAACCAAGTACACACGAGGACAGGGTTCGGTAGAACTCTGTCAGGCTGTTGCCGACTATTTGGCTGAACATCAAGACCTCAAAGTCAGCCCTGATGATGTTTTGATTACGCCTGGTGCAAAGCAGGCTTTGCTGTACTCATTCATGATTTCAACAATGCCAGGCGATGAGGCAATATTGCTAGCACCCGCTTGGGCAAGTTACGAGCCTATGTTGCAATTCATCGGCGCTGTACCGGTTCACGTCTCTGTAAAGCCGGATGATTACCATCCAGATATTGATGCGATTCGCGCCGCAGTAACAGACAAAACCACGATGATTCTGATTAATTCTCCATGCAATCCAACCGGTGCGGTTTACACTCCTGAAGAAATTGAAGCGATTGTAGAAATTGCAGTCGAGCATGACCTTTGGATTGTCTCTGACGAAATTTACGCTCGGCTGAATTGGATGGATTACCCACACGTATCACCAGCCTCAATCGAAGGTGGAGCTGAACGCACACTGATCGTAAACGGCTGGTCAAAGTCTTGGGCCATGACCGGAATGAGAGTTGGATTCCTAACTGGCCCTAGTGATGCAATAAAGGCGGCCATCAAATCTCAGGCAAATTCGGCTTCCCACATTCCTACCTTCATGATGGAAGCCGCACGTGTTGCTTTGTCTTGTGATGATGCGGTTGATAGTTTCAATGAGGAATACAAGAAGCGCCGTGAAATCATGATTCAAGGGTTGTCTGAAATCCCTGGATTAAGAGTTGGAGAGTGTGAAGGAGCATTCTATGCATACGTCGATATCACCGGGACTGGAATGACTGATATCGAATTCGCAGATGGAGCATTAGAGGCCGGAGTTCAGTTGATTCCAGCCAGCTTAATCACCGGTGGCGAAGGCTTCGTACGCATTTCTTATGCTGCGGATGAAGACAAAATTATCGAAGGTATCAGGCGACTGAAGGCTTGGCTTTCTTGAGAATAATTGAAATCAAAACCTGCACCGAACTAGGTTACTCAGGTGGTTCGATGACTGGCTCTCATGGTATGCACGTCTATGTTGACTACAATGGATATCATAGAAATGGAGTCCATGATGGTGCTTGGATGCTAGAGAAGATGATTGCCGCTGCCAATGCGGCAAATGTCCGAATTGTCCACTCATATGTTGAGGAATTTGATGGTGTAGTTTCTCCTACGGGATTCGCTGCCATGGTGTTACTTGATGAGAGTCACATCAGTGCTCACTGCTACTACGACAAGGGTTGGCTTGCGGTTGATGCATTCACCTGCGGAGGCGCTGATCCGAATGGAATTGCCGACGACCTCGATGAAGCATTGAGGTCGACAATGGATGATTTGGTATTGATTCGTCGTGAAGAAGTCGAGCGATTTCTTCACGAAGATCTCGAGAAGACATGAGGTGAAATGATGGCGATTCGAGATTTCATCAAGCGCCATTACCACCACTTCAACGCTGGCGCTCTTGCCGATTGTGCTGAATCATTGAATGAGTTTCTGGAAAACGATGGGCGACTAATCATCACTCTCGCTGGTGCTATGTCAACTGCCGGAATAGGTCGCTCATTGGCTCCTGCAATCCGCGCCCAAAGGATTCATGCTATCTGTTGCACAGGGGCTAATTTGGAAGAAGATCTCTTCCGCTTAGTGGCATCTTCGAGTTACGAAAAAGTCGAAGATTGGCGTGATTTGACCGCTGAATCGGATGCTGATTTAGCAGAACGTGGGATGAATCGGGTGACCGATGTTGCGATTCCAGAAGAGGAAGCAATTCGCTACATAGAGAAGCCATTACTGCAACTTTGGAAAGATGCTGAAGCGGCAGGAGATAGGCGATTTCCGCACGAATATCTCTACGATCTACTTCTACACGGAGGGCTTGAGTTCGATTCAGACCCAAACGATTCCTGGTTGATGGCAGCAGCCGATGCAAACCTACCAATCTTCGTGCCCGGTTGGGAAGATTCGACATTGGG
>DAPQ01000031.1 GCA_002502175.1 Euryarchaeota archaeon UBA19
TGACCTTGTCCTTGACCTTGTCCCTGTCCGTCTTGGTCGGAATCTCCACCGCCATCAGTTCCGCCGTCTCCAGTACCCTCTCCGTTGTCACCGTAATCCGGATCGTACGCATCTGGGATACCGTCGCCATCCGAATCCGACATCGACCCGTTGTTAGGGTCGTTCGGGAACGGATCGTTGGCGTCATCTTGCCCATCACCATCGGTGTCTGCCGAGTTGGGGTTGGTACCGGACGCGTACTCCTGAGAGTTCGTCAATCCGTCACCGTCTGGGTCCGCGTTAGCGTCACTAGCCGAGTTCGGATTTAGTCCGTATGCAACCTCCCAACCGTCCGGTAGACCGTCATTGTCGGTGTCGGGGTTGGTGGGGTCCGTGCCTTCAGCTGTCTCCTCTGCGTTTGTCAAACCGTCTCCGTCCCAGTCGGCTCCTCCGTCGGAGGGGTCGAGTGGGTCAGAACCATCGGCTGAAACGCCAACGGAACCGGCCATCAAAACAAGGAGCAGCGCAATCATCATGCTCGTATTCTTTGTTTTCTGCATTTTCTTTTCACTTCCAAAAATCAGTTCAGAGAACCCGCCGTTCTCTCTTTCCGTTGAATGCTCGCGCTCGTCCTTGCGCGAAGCTAATTCCTCCGGGAGTGACGGATGCTATTTTGGAGCCTACTAGATATGCCTTCCACAACCGCTCTAAACGTAGCACTGCGCCCCATTTGCGGTTTTTGTGGAATTGCTGTATAACTTCGTTTGCTCCTCCTCTTTTACGCATCCAATCTCACGGGCTTTCATAGGGAACCCACCGTTCCCTCTAATTTGTGAGCCATTACGTGGCTATATCAAGAGTTCCCGAGCCTGATTCGGGCTGTTTTTGGATAATTTTCCTTCAAGGAGTCAGTGCCGCGAGTTCCGCTCGGAATTTTGTCGAACCCATGAAGTGGAGAACCGGAGTCGCTAAAGTCCCAATAATTAGAGTGCCCAGAAGTAGATTTGACCACAATTCAATTCCCGTTCCAAATGAGAAGAATAGTAGCCATCCTGCAAGGAGAAAACCCCACGGCCTGAAGCGGCGAGCGAAAAGTGCTGAACGTGCTCGAACTAACTCGTTTGAGTATAGGGCTGTTTCCTCACCCTCAGCCAGCATATCGTTCTCGGTAGCGCAACGGACGCAAACCTGGTAGCGGGGGCCATTACCACTAACGAACTGAGAGTTCGGGTAGTTTTGGGTGCACATGCGACAGACTGGCATAGACGTCAACCTTGCCAGCGAACATCGCTCCTTCAACGCTACGGTCGTCTAACCTGTTTGTTGGGTGCAAACTTGCTAACTTTGTTCGAGAAATTAAGGAATGATCTAAGCAAGGCTAGTCCATCTGGACTACCGACTGATTCAGGATGGAATTGAACTCCCTCTATAGGAAGAGAAGGATGACTTAACCCCATAATCAAACTTCCAGATTCATCCCATGAGTTTGCTATGATGTCCTCGTTGGTCGCCTCTAGTACCAAGCTATTATAGCGCATCATCACAACCTCCTCTGAGGCATTTTGGAACAGACCCGAGCCATCATGAGTGATTCTTGATGGCACTCCGTGAACTGCGCCCAGAGGAGATTCAATTAGATTCCATCCTGCTGCAAGACCAATCGCTTGGTGACCCAAACACCAACCAAGTAATGGGATAGGGGTATCCAATATTTTCAATCTATTTTGCAGAGCCCTGTGAGCAATTTCCATGCTTAAAGGAGAAACTTCTGGACGAGAAGGACCTGGACCGAGTATGATATGTGTAGGACGGTGAGTATCTAGCCAGGTATCGACTTGGGTACTTGTATCGATTTTTTCAACCGGTCTACCCTCAACAATCGTCACCTTTGCTCCGAGTCGATGTAACGATTCAGCGATATTGTTTGTGAAGGAATCTAGGTTGTCCACTAATAGAACGTGATAATCGATTTCCGAATTGGATTTCTTTGGAAGTCCGGGAGATATTCTACCCAATGCTCCTTTGACCTTGGGGAGAGGTAGTATGCCAACTTCTCTCTCGGGTAATTCTTCACTACTGAATCCAGTTCGGAATCCCCACGTCGCTTCGGTTACTGCAGCCGCCTTCCATCGTGCTTCCTCAACCTCATCGGCGGGATTAGAGTCGATTACAACCCCTCCACCTGCCTGAACCGTAGCATACCATGATTCCGGGCCACTGCGAGCCTCCATAGTTCGAATTAGGATATTCCAATCGGCCTGTCCAGCGCTTTGGTTAAGATGGCCGATTGATCCTGTCCAAGCACTTCTCGGCGAACCCTCTAGTTGGTCGATTGCTGCCATAGTCACAACCTTTGGACAACCGGTGATTGAGCCACCTGGGAATAAGGCCGCTAGAGATTTTCCTGCACTATTATTTGGGCTAAGTTTTCCCTCCACTCCGGAAACCAAATGTTGCACATTTGCCAAAGCTTCAATGCGGCAATCAGACCAATGTACACTGCCGCTTTGACAAACAGAAGAAAGATCGTGCCGTTCCAAATCTACCAACATCAAGTGCTCTGCCATTTCTTTTTCTGATGATGCTAATTCTAACCGCAGAGCAGAATCTTCCTTCTCGTTCTTTCCTCTCGCCCTCGTTCCCTTTATTGGTCTAGTTGAGACAATTCCAGATTCAAGGCGCATCAATCGCTCAGGAGAGGCTGAGGCGACGGTCCAACCGTGATCTGCTAAGTACAGCCATGAGGAGAAAGGGGCTGGATTAGAATGAGTCATTCGAAGGAATGTATCCCACGGTTGACCAGACATTTCACCTTGCCATCTGCGGCCATAATTCACCTGATAGAGATGGCCGCCACGAATCGATTCGCGGATTTTCTCGACTTTTCTCGCATGTTCAGAATCGCTCTCGCTATCGGGCACTATTGATTCTGGTCTGGCTGGCATTTGTAAGTCCGAAAGTGTGGGTAATTCTTGCTCTAACCATTGATGTCCCTCAATCGCAATTAATCGCAATTGATTGTTAGCACGTTCGTGTATCCACCATGCATCGCATCGCCACAAAACACCTAGCAGCGTACCAGGTTCAGGTGTATTCGCCAAACGAATAGAATTTGACCAGCGACCTAAATCATATCCAAGTAAGCCCGCGAATCCACCTGGTGTAATCGAGTGTTGTTCATTCAGGTCTACTTCGATTTCATGCTCAGCGACAATAGACAGTGCTTGCTCTAAAGTCGCTGGATTATACTCCTCCTCTATATGCCAACGCCCTTCTACTAGTCGCTGACGAACTAAGTTGAGTGGAGGAGGATTCCCTAGGTGTATTTCCCCACGAAGGGCAGAACCAGTAGGGGCATCTTCGCCATACGGTTCAAAGAAAAGGAAGCGAATACTATCCAATGATGGAAGCATCGACTTTTGTGACAGGTCAGTTACAGGTCCGCCTGAATGAAGAAGCAATTCATCCCCTCCACGAGTTTTAGCCTGCAACATGGAAATTAGAGGAGATTCAAGCGAGTTATCCTCTGTTCGTTCAATTACTCGCATTTAAGCCCTCCAAATCTTCCAATCTCATCCATGCGGTCTGTAATCGAATCATCCAGGTGTTGTAGGCCGCTTGATACAATCTACCATTTGGTTGACCAATTTGCCGTCCATCAATTTCACCTAATGCCTGAACTCCTAAGCCACTTCCTAAGACTATCATCTCAGAAGCCCTTAGCAACATTGGTAGAGTCAGTCTAGCTTCCCTAACTGGCACTCCAGCACTCTCGATACCTTCTCTGATTTGTTCTAAAGTAACAGAGTCTAGTGCACCGTCCGAGGGCTTTGGATAGTAGGCAACTCCATCATTATCCAGCAAAATAGGCATACACCTATCTCCATCAACTAGAATATCTCCATCGAATAGAAGAGATATATCCACTCCATGCTCGTTCGCTACCTCTCGAGCATCAAAATAGGGTTGCCAATCGCCGTGTTTAGTCCCTCTTACTGAACCGTCCCATCGAGGTGCTGCAAGGCTAATTGCGCTCATTGGATTGGGCCATTTTCCGTTCACTCTAGGAATTAATTTGACGTCTCCATTTGGATTTACTCCGATCTTAATCAAAAATGGAGCCTGATTTTCTCCAACCACTGATTGGCCCGGAATCTCTGTCTTACTGAGCGCTTCGAAGATAAGTTCCGCTAGGTTGTTTGGAAGATTGAATCCTAATCTCTCAGCGTGTCGAAAAAGACGAGCAATATGCAAGTCGGCTGCTAATAGCCGGGACCCTCCATCCCAAGCGACGGTAGTGAATACCTCGGAACGGGGATCACCATCCATATACCTCGATAGATGAATAGGGCTTCAACCCGATGCTGATACAATCAGAGCATTTCGTCTAAGAAAGATGTGTCAATATCATCGTCTTCTGATTCTTCTTCATCCAAATCATCGAAGTTTAGATCGTCAGCCATGTCATCAAGGTCACCAAGGTCTAGTTCTTCTTCCTCATCTCCGAGTAATTCGTCCATAACGCTACTATCTGCGGATGGCGTTGGCTCTAGATCCTCTTCCAATGGGGCTCCCGCACTAGCCATAGTCTCGGTGTAATCGCTCTTGCTTTCATCTGAAGAGTCGCCTTCCTTACGCCTAGCATTAGCGACTAGTCCCTCATCAATTTCCAATTCATCTGCGCCGAAGTCTTCGTCATCGGTAAGGCCAGCAGCCTCCCGCTCCATTTGCTCTTCCAACTCGACTTCAAGAGCACCCATCTCCCAAGGCTCAGGAGCAGAATCACCTCTTGGCCTGATGAACATCATTGCACCGATTAGGAACATTACTACTGATAGTGCAATGATTACCATGTTCATGTCGCCTGCTAGTATTCTATCGACCCAGGACTCACCTGCGGCATCATCACCTGGTTGGGTAGTACCAAAGCTGGATTCTTCCCAAGGTGGAACTTCTACTGGGTCGGCATAGAATGTGTGAACTTCTCCATTATAGGTTACAATCTCAATCCAATATGTTTCTTCACGGTCAATCATTTCACCATTGAATTCATTGAGAATCAATATCGTATCTCTCATACCAGACTTAACCAGAGAAGCGTTTCTTGTGTCATCGAACGATTCTAGGCTGACAAAGGCGTAGTAACTTGCATACATTGGGTCCTCGGCATTATCCCAACTTACCTCGATCAGAGAACCTGCAGCATTCCAACTGGCCCGAATACCACTAACATCTGGACACTCAGGACACGGGTCGGCGGATAGTTCGTCTGCAAGTTCTATCCAAGTACTGGCAAGATTGTCCGTCCAAGCATTTCCTGACGAATCAACTGCTACCACTGCAACATAGATCCGACGGTTTGGTACCAATGGTGTAGCAATGTCATCTCCATAGGCTGAGAACTCGGTTAGTAGGACTGGAAGGTCCTGTTCTCTATCAACGACCATTGCGGGTTGTAGGTCATCGATTCTTTGCAATAGAACCGGAGTATCGATTACCGCGTAAATCCAATATTCTGCGATGTCAGAGGCATCACTTGATGGGAATTCTACAAACATCGCATTTCCAGCATCATTAGGCCTGTCCCTGAGTACCGGAGCTTGGAGTCGATCAGGCGGAGATACGTCTCCACGGTTATCCATTGGGGTAACTAAGACCATATGTTCCGACAAGCCACTTAGGTGCACATTTCCAGATATATCATGAATAGTTACAGTGACGTAGAGAGGAATCATAGATTGGATTGGACCTACCTCTAAAGTATCTACAGAGCTACCATAAAGCGCACTTTCTGCAGTATATTCTAATTGGAAGTTGGCTCCAAACTGACGTTGGTT
The DNA here is from genome assembly GCA_002502175.1 of Euryarchaeota archaeon UBA19. Taxonomy (GTDB): domain Archaea; phylum Thermoplasmatota; class Poseidoniia; order Poseidoniales; family Thalassarchaeaceae; genus MGIIb-O1. The sequence goes on from DAPQ01000031.1 coordinate 5,817, forward strand.
AATGACTACTAAACCACAATCGGATGGGTTTTCACTGCAGGATTCCCAAATCTCGGTTACATTGTTCAATGGGTACTCGGAGACCCAAACTGTGTAGAATGAGAAGTCATCAGCGGATGAGCGATTCCAGCGAATATCAATGGCTGAACCGTCATCATTTGGATAATCCCAAGCATCGAGTCCTGTGACTCGATCTGGCGGTATTGCTTCTCCGTCGAAATCGGCCTCTGGAGTAGCGTCTACGACGAGTACATTGTCGACATCACCATTACCCCAATCGTCGAAGGCAACAACTCCAATCCAGTAGACGGTTCCATCGATTAGACGACTTGTACCAAGTGAATCAATGATGATTGAAGTCGTTTCACAATTATCGGTATATCCTGCAACTGGCCAACCCTCCACAGTTGCAGGAGGTTGCCAGCCCGAGGCTGGTAGAGCATATACCGCGTAATAGGTACAGTCCTCCTCAGTATTTGCATCCCAAGTGACATTGATTCTGCCGCCTTCGTCGTTAGGCACATCGACGGCTGTTGTTCCAGTAATCGGCATCGGCGGAATTCCATCATCTAGGCCACCTGCGGTAACCACTGGGCCGATTATTGTGGCATTATTGATTGATGATTGTCCGGCTTCGTCTACACAAACCGCCGCAAACCAATACGGAACTCCACCTTCCAATTGCAGGGCGGTTGTGTTACCAGTACTCCAATGGAATTCGAATGGGTCTGAAAGTCCGACCACGCTGGTAATCTCCTGTTGCACTGCCCAGATCCTAACTCTATCCGGGTCAAGTTCGGTACAGGCAGCCCATTCTAGGAAAATGGTACCAGCTGCCCCACCCGAAGCTGGATTTGCGGTCATCCAAGCCGGAGCGGCTGGAACCTCATCTGTTGGAGTAATATTTTGTGGATATGTCATTGGAACACCCAATGATCCATCTGCATATTCAATTACAACTGCTGCACGGTATTGGCGATCATCTCGCAATTCCTCCGTTACACCAGCATTATCCGCTCTGGTTATGGTTGCATTTGTGCGAGACCAGAACCCTGACCTAACGTAGGTAGAGAATGATCCTAAGTCCTCTTGAGTAGGCTCCCATAATGGGTCAGCAGTTGAATCCCATACATACAATCGGTAGGCGTGCCAGGCAGCATCTTCTGCTGGTAACCAAGAGGCCTCGATTACCCCTCCACCATCGTTTGGTCTATCGACTAAATTGGTAATTACGGTTGGAACTTCAATTCGTTCCCAATCGTAAGTTATGCGAACCTGCATTGCTCCATCTTGAGGGGATTGCATTTGGACATGTAAAATCGCAGATGATGTTCCAGGACCTACAGCAGATATTGCCGATTGGAAGGCCTGTTGTATACCTCCATTAGTGGCGGCTAAATCCCAACTTCCAGTATAATTTAGTGAAGTTGAGCGTGCCCAAACCCATGCACCTCTTTGAGGTGCTAACATGGTCATAGTTTCGACGTGCATCGGAAGTTTGCCTGGTGCTGAAGCGCTGGAGCTTTCAGGAATCTGAATAGGATTGTCAGGGGTGACTAGTACTGTTGCCATTCCTGGGTGAGTTGTATTTGTGATATCCCATGTTCGGCCACTGTACAACAAGGTCAACGGATCTGCACGGCGTTGGTTCTCTCTTGCTGTCTCTTGCAAACTAACAGTTGGCTTGTAGACATGAAGACCATCATTTCCTACAGCATAGAATCCACTGAAATCGATGTGACCTCCCTGAAGTCCGGTTATCACTCGGTTACTAACTACCTCATGTCTTCCATCTACATCTACAACATCAAGCCCTCTTGGACTCATAACTACAAGATATTGGCCATCACTATGCATTTCGTATGGGGGCCAAGAGAGTAGAGAACTGGTACTTACTCCTGTCTCCATTTGCATCATGCTACCATTCCAATGTACCAAAGGAGCAACATCGGTTGCAACGTGTACTCCCCAATCATCAGCAACAATTGCTCGAACATCGTTACTTGGAATCATGTCAATATTGTAGGTGCCATTTGCCATATCTGTGACTAAGTCCCAAGCTGCTACTCCTGGTCTAGTTGGACCTTGTCCATTGTGAGAAATGAATATCGCAGCGTCGTGATAAATTGTGGAATTTGTTCCATCGGGATTCTGTACGACACGTGATACAGGTCCTGCTTCGGTAATGCCGCTCACAGTATTACCCATCAGGCCATCATTGAATCCTAGTGTATTGAGTACTGTTAGATTGGTTTCATGCAACACGGTAACTCCAGCGGCACCACCAGCCAGAACCTTTCCTCCACCCTGAATAGTTGTATTGATTGAGTGTAAGTGAGTGATGATTGGAGAAGGCAATCCATCTATCGTAGTAATCGGATTATCCCAATCATCACGGGTGGTATTGTACATTCCAATACCACCATGAGTTGCTATCATGATATGGTCTCCGTAGACCATGAAATCGCGCACGAGATTACTTGGTAGTCCGGCGATTAGACTTCCATAGCCCCATTGCCGACCTAGGGTATCGAAGGTTTGGAATCCGGCCGCTGAGCCTTCATTACCCATTAGTCCAACATACATTGTGTTGTTCTCAATTATCATCCCATCCATCTGGGCGTGAAGCGCGGGAGGAGTGGACACTATGCGGCGTTGCTTCAGGTCAATCGCCTTGAGTCCGCGGCCAGCAGTAGAAACCCACAGAGTCTCTCCATCCAAGGTCATTTCATTGACTACATCTTGTTGGAAATTGTAACCATATTCCCACCTAACCGAACCATTTGCTAGAATTTCTCCTTGAAGAATCGACGAGCCGTAAAATGAACTAGAATCCAATGCTGAGGTAACCCATACATGAGTGTCGTTAGAAATTATTTCCAAAACACGACCACTAGTTAGTCCAGCCAATTCATCATAACCACTTGCAATCAATCCCGAACTATCCAATCTATCGACTCTGTTCAGGCCTGTTGTTTGTCCGGACCTTCCAATCGCATAGATTACCTGACCTGTTGATGAAGGAGCCCTATCAATCGAACAGCCATCCATTCCAGGATCTAGAACCTGCCCGTTAGCGGTCGCGGTTCCAGAAGTTATCAGTCGAGAGATTCCACCTTGGTTGTCGTATTGATGTGCGGCCAAGAGAACGTTGTTGTCATGCAATAATCCACCAGGGAAAATTCTGTCCTCGCTTATTCCATCTGCGGCGGTGAGCGTTGAAAGATATGTGTCAGTATTGTAGTTGTATCGATCAATCCCGACTCCTTCTGTGTCATATGCAATGTAGAGGATATCATTGGCTTCATCACAAGTCACTGCTCTAGGATCATTATTGGATAGTCCAGAGCTACCAGAGGTCATCGCACTAATCCATTCGTTGGTAATTGAGTCAGAATCGTGGTCTACTAGGTCATATCGGGCTACACCACCTTGATTACCCCACCAAAATCGGGCACCTATAGCAACGTGCACAATGTCATCGCAGATGCCAATGTCGGCTGGATATCCATCTGGAATATCTCCATTTCCTAAATCCCAAGAAGACCAATTGCCTGTTGTTCCATCCTTTCTCAATATCTGAGCATTTGAGTTCCATCCACTGGATTCCATATTTCCAACCCATAGGTCGGTACCGATGACTTTCATCGAATAGAATTCCTCTTCTGTATCCGATGGTAAACCATCACCCGGAGTCCATGAATCAAGCCATGTTTCGTTGACAGGATCCCACCGTAGGATACCGTTCATGCTAGCGAAGAGATATTCTCCTTGGTATTCTTCCATTCCACGGATTGGACCATCTACGTCCGTCCATTCGTCTAGTAATGTCATTGTGTCTGCATTGAATCTCCTTAGGATGAAGTTCCCGTAGGCCACCCATAGTTCGCATGAGCTTGTGTTTAGCGGGAAGCACTCACCAAGGAATCTTGCATTTACTCGCAATACATTACCTATTGTTGACAAATCATCTTCCCATGACTCATTGGTCATGTTCCAGCGAACGATTGTTCCATCCCCATCATTCCAAGTCTGGGTTGGTCGAATACCAATCCACAATTGGTCGTCAACTATTCCGATTCCATTGATTACTCCGTTCCAACCTGTACGGTCGTCAACCTCTATGGTTGTAAGGCTAGTATTTGTTGTCAGATTGATACGGTAGATGCTATCTGAACCGCCGCCCCACCAACTGGTTGAACGCTGGGTAGAATAATGCAAAATGTCACCATAAATCTCTATGTCAGCCGGTATAGAATTGGAAAGAGTAGGGCCATTTGGATTCGAGCCTCTATCCCATGAGATGAGCACGACATCATTGATTACATCGATTAGTGTAAGCCCGAAGTCACCACCAGCCCAAATGGTACCATAAGTCAAACCAGGTACAAGAGCGGTTACATCATCATCATTGATGTATCCTTGATCGCCATCCCAAGTTGTTAGCCATTCATTGTTGATTAAGTCATAACGAGCTATACCCGTGTTTTCGAATCCAAGGTAAAGGATGTCGTCAACTTTGACTGTGCGAGCACGCTGAGTATCGTCACCTGCAGTCCAAGTCTCAATTACGCTGAAGTTGTCCATGTTTACGATACCAGCACCTTGGTTTCCTCCTGTGTATGCTCTGTCAGGCGCGAGCATCTCGATTGTGTACACGAAGCGGCTTTCGAGACCATCGCCAGAACTTACACAATCTTGGAATTGATATTGCCAATTCCATTTACAGGCCCCTCTATTTGTGCCAGCGTAGAGACCATCTCCATCGCTTGTTACATCATAGAATACACTAGGTCGATTCCACCATGAGCCGCTGGTTGTCAATGTAGTCCATGTGCTACCATCATAGCGCGAGAAAGAGCCTTCTGAGCCGACCAATAGGCCACCGAAATCATCCATCTCTAGAGATAATACATCATCATCTGGAAGCGAGTTTGTGTCTTGATTCCAAAGGTCGGAAATATCACCGGTTAGCCTGTCTACAACAAGAATTCCAAATTCGTATAATCCAATGTATACCACATCGCCATCAACTGCAACCGGTGTTGCATCCAAATCATCGGCGCCAAGTGATTGCCAAGAGCCGATGATTGTCGAAGTGGATAATTCAACTCGCATAACGCCCTTGTCAGGAGTGGCCATGTATGCTATTCCAAATCTAGTGGCAACCGAATTAACAAAGTCAGAATCTAGACCATCCGAAGTGGTAATAGTATCCACTAGTGTCATCTGATTGGTATCGATAATTGATATTCCAGATTGGCTATGGCCGACTACCAAGTAGCCATTTGTGTCATCAAAGGCTAGGGAACTAACATCGTTTGAGCTTAATCCAGATACGGTTCCGATGTAACTGCCATCGGTATTTTCTAACCTCAAAACTCCAGCGTTACTTGTTCCAATCCAAACATTATCGTTATCGTCTTGTTGAATAGCAACGATTCGGCCAGGATTGCTAACATAATCACGGATATCGATTGGAGTCTTCCAAGCACGATCCGCTTCATCGTATTGATCGATTATTCGGCCACTTGCTACCCAAATCTCTCCACTCTCTCCATCATCGATACGAGATACTACATCCATTCCATCAATAGAAGGCCCACTAACTAGAGTCAGTGTGCCAGCGGGATTCTCAGCAATCTGCATTCCAAGAGTTCCTGAATCATCACTAAACAGGGCGGTGGAAGAGATTGGCCCTCGGGATGGGTGGGCTGGCCAAGGGATGGCCATTGCGCCATTTCCATACAAACCAAGTTGTGAAAGTTGATTCTGAGATTGGAAGATTAACGTGTTGGTATCGTAAGCATGAACTGTGGTGCCTGCGAGAATATGTAGCCAACCTGGTGTAAGAGATAGGCCGTGAATTTGATTTGAAGCCAACCAGTTATTTGTTGACCAAGTGGCTATCCAAGATTGTGCGGTTAAGTCTCTGCGGTTGATACCTGAATCAGCGGTTGCGATTAGGAGATGATTGCCGACAACCTCGAGGTCGGTGATTTGGTCTGAGGAGAGGAAATTCTGAGTGCTCCAATCTGTTTGGGAATCGACAGTTACGGAAACACTGCCTGAGGAAGATGAAGTTATGTAATTGAGAATGTGAACTCCAGCATTTGTTGTTGCCAAGTAAACACTGTCGCCAATTATCATCATGTCAGATGGAGTCTCAATGTTTATTGTCGGACAGTAATCATACTCACTCCAGACCACCTCTCCAATTGGCTTGAAGTGAATGCTACAATTTCCAGCAGCCCAGACCGTTCCGTAATCATCGACCGATATTGAATAGATTCCTGCGTTTTGTAAACCGGTTGGCTCCCTTAGATTCGGCATTTCTGAGGAATCGTACAAACTCCGTGAAAGAACCGAACCATCTTCTGTTCCGATTAATAGAGTTCCAGCATCACTATCGATCGCTAACGATCTTCCCATGATTCCTGTTTCAATATCCACGATTGGTTTCTGAGAACGAGCGTCTAGGTGTAGAAGGTCGTCGTCTAACAATATGTACAATCGGCCATCATTCGGATTTACCGCAGAGTCGTGAATATCTATGTCAACTGCAGAATAGGAAACCATCGGGTCAGCCGGCCTTAATGCCTCGATTACCATATCAGTTAGTGTCGCTCCGGCCGGTAATTCCCATGAGGCATCAGAGATTGAGTTGGGTTTCAGATGAGTGCTTAGAGTACCGTTCAGAACACTCGGTGGGTTGTTCTGCATCTCATTTTGTTGACCGAGGTCGCCATAACCTCTCCAATCGAGGATAGGGGTTTGAGTGTCCATCAGAGTTATCTGAGGCTCATTTGCCCAGTATCCTGCAGAGCCATTTACCGCAATTTCGAAGGTTAGATTCGAAATTTGTGCCCCCGGAGCAAATGGCAGGAATAAGTCGCTGTATGCATAGCTGCCATTATCCGGATCGGCTCCGGTAGCGACCAAATCAATCCATCCGGTGTCGTTACTTCCCGAGGCGCCCCATGCAGCCTGCGAAACCTCACGAATTTCTTGCTCTGATTCTAACTGATTCACGTCAGAATATGCAGACCAAGGCAACAAAACCATCAATGTTGCAAGAAGCAAGGCAGACCTGCGCTTGCTCAGCAGTTGAGGAGGATTAGACATGGCTACGAACCACCGGCCTACTTCTACCCATTAAGAAAGGGTGGGTTTGTTGAGTTATACATGATTCTCCCTCTAACGAGGGAGTAGGGATTATTGAAAGCGCATTTCCAAGGGCCGATAAACCACTCGAATTCTGTAGGATAGCATCAAAGAGGGGGGCATTGCCCGAAGGTTCTCGAGGAGTAGGCATGGTCGACGACAGACTGCGGGAGGAGGCGTTGGAATACCACGCTGCTGAACCAGCTGGAAAAATCCGCGTTGAGCCTACAAAACCACACGGAACCGCTCGTGAACTTTCGCTGGCATATTCTCCTGGTGTTGCATATCCTTGCGAAGAGATTGCTGAGAACCCAGATGATGCCTACAAGTACACATCAAAAGGAAATTTAGTGGCAGTTGTCAGTAATGGAACTGCAGTTCTTGGTTTAGGAGATATTGGTGCGCTTGCAGGAAAGCCGGTTATGGAAGGAAAGGGCCTATTGTTCAAGGCATTCGCCGACATTGATGTTTTTGACATCGAAGTCGACAGGACTGATGTCGACGAATTTGTCGAAGCGGTAAAGGCGATTGCTCCTACTTTCGGAGGAATCAACCTTGAGGATATCAAGGCACCAGAATGCTTCGAAATCGAACGTAGGCTAGTCGCAGAATTAGATATTCCAGTTATGCACGACGATCAGCATGGTACCGCAATTATTTCTGGTGCTGCTCTAATCAACGGATTGGAAGTTGTCGAAAAGGATGTATCAGAAGTCAAAGTAGTAATTTCTGGCGCTGGTGCAAGTGCAATTTCTTGCGCTCAGCACTACCTTCGTCTAGGGGTTAGTGCGGATAATTTGCTGATGTGCGATAGCAAGGGAATCCTCACCAAATCACGAGGCGATAATGGAGAGTTAAACGAATACAAACTCGCCTTTGCGAGGGATGTTGAAGACGGCGGATTAGCCGAGGCAATGGTCGATGCAGATGTATTCCTTGGCCTGTCCAAGGGAGGACTAGTCTCGGGAGAGATGGTCGAATCTATGTCTGAGCGACCATTGATTTTCGCTCTCGCAAACCCTGACCCTGAGATTCTACCAACCGATGTGCAAGCAGTTCGCGATGATGCAATCATAGCAACCGGCCGATCAGACTTTCCAAACCAAATTAACAACGTACTCGGATTCCCTTACATCTTCCGTGGCGCATTGGACGTACGTGCTACAGAAATCACAGAAGGAATGAAAATGGCCGCAACCAAGGCTCTGGCGGCTTTGGCGAAGGAGCCTGTACCGGACGAAGTCGCCGCTGCATATGCAGGAGAACAAATGCAATTTGGACCTGAATATCTGATTCCAAAACCGTTCGATGCACGCGTCTTAATTTGGGAAGCCAGCGCAGTAGCGCAAGCTGCTGTGGATGAGGGAATGGCGCGAATTAGTGCTGAGGAATTCGACGTTCAGAAGTACAGAGAGGACCTTGAGGCAAGGTTAGGATTAACTCGTTCAATTATGCGACACGTAATCAATCAAGCAAGGAAAGACAAGAAGAAAATTGTCTTCTCAGAAGGTGAAGAGCCGACTATCATCAAGGCTGCTGCTCAATGTATGGTTGAGGGAATATGCGATCCAATCCTTCTAGGTCACCCTGAGCGTATTGAAGCGGTTAAGGAGGAGCTTGGGCTTACTTTTGATTGCGAAATTATCGACGTTAGATATGATCCTCGCAGGCGTGGAGATTATGCAGATGAATTACACAAACTTCGTGGACGTAAAGGACTAACACGAAGGGATGCGATTAACCAATTGAAATCACCAAATTACTTTGGTCCAATGATGGTACACTGCGGAGACGCTGATGGGTATCTTGGAGGCATCGCTCATAACTATCCAGATATCGTAAAGCCATGCCTGCAAACAATTGGTCCTGACCCTTCTTCGCATCGAATTGTGGGTCTATACATGATGACTGTAAATGGTCAACTGATGTTCATTGCAGATGCTACAATCAACATCTATCCAGATGCTAGAACGCTGGCAGAAATTGCTATTCAAACCGCTAAGGTTGCTCGAAGATTTGGAGTTAGTCCCAAGGTTGCTATGCTTTCATTCTCTAACTTTGGAACCTCAAACGAATTGCGTACTGACCGAATTGAGGAAGCCATCGCAATGGCTCGTGAATTAGATCGTGGTCTTGTTATCGATGGTCCAATGCAGGCAGATACTGCTCTTGTTCCTGACCGTCAGAACGAGTTCCCATTCATGGAATTTGACGGGCCTGCCAATGTATTGGTTTGCCCTAACCTGGCTTCGGCAAATATTGCCTACAAATTGCTTCAGAGAATTGCGGGCGCAGAAATGACGGGTCCAATTCTAGAAGGTCTAGCCAAGCCTGCTCACGTACTCCAACGGGGTGACTCGGTTAGGCAGGTTGTCCACATGGCTGCAATAACTGCCGTTGATGCACAAAGGCACGCAAGACAGCGTTTGTGATTGCATCAATGGATACCGATGACAACATAAGGCGGATTGACCCTCACCATTCCATGAAGCCATTCCTAGAGCACCTGAACATGACATCCACAGACGTGGATGAGACCATCCGGTTTATTCTAACTGCAATGCCAGAATTCAGTATCAGAGGAGAAGGAGGAGGCGAGAAAGCACAGCGCTGGGTGCATATTGGCACTGAGGATTCCTACCTTTGCATAGAAGATCGTGGAGCTACTGAGAAAGGGCCACATCAGCCGTACGTTCATCCTGGGATGAACCACATGGGATTCGTGGTCAGCGATGGAGCGGCTTTAGCTAAGCGCATGGAAAAGGCCGGTTACAAACAAGGAGCGACCTACCTAGATCATCCTCACAGACACCGATACTACTTCTTCGATCACGACAATAATGAGTATGAGTTCATCCAGTACTTCAGTGAAGAACCTAGTGAGAGAAATGAGTACGAGTCATAAGGTACCATTCTGTCACATTATCATCCAGCCCTTGCTGAAGTGATTCTGGGTAGCAGGATTGGATGTTTGTAATTGTACTAACAGCGTATTAAGTATATCCGCTCAATCTCGAGTAATATGAACAATACCAAATTTCGATTTATGGTTACATCGATTGCTCTTGCCCTTTTGTGTGCCCCCTTGATGGGGTGTATTGGGCCAGGTGAGGAAGAGAACGCGATGGTTCAAACGGACCAAACGGAGGAGTTCGCGGAGTGGGGTGTTTACTACGCTGAAAACATAGATGATTTACCGGAGTGCAACGATTTGCATGTTGGTAAGCTATACTACCTCAATGAGGATTCTAGATTCGTAACTTGCGCTGGTGAATTATGGAGTGAAGTTGCTCTAACTGGTGTCCAGGGACCATCTGGTGCGGATGGTGCCCAAGGGCCACAAGGGCCTGCCGGAGCTGATGGGGCCGATGGTGAGGATGGTGCCCAAGGGCCACAAGGAGCTGATGGGGCCGATGGTGTGGACGGCACAAACGGCCGGAGCGCACTCGTCGTAACGACCGAGGAAGCCGCCGGCTCGAACTGCGCTAACGGCGGAGTGAAGATTCAGATAGGCATGGACGATAACGGAGACACATCACTCTCGTCACCCGAAATCGATCAGATACAGTATGTCTGTCATGGCGCTTCCGGTGCTGATGGCGCGGACGGAGCCCAGGGGGCTGATGGTGCTGATGGTGCGAATGGAGCTGATGGGGCCGACGGAGCTGAT
>DAPQ01000068.1 GCA_002502175.1 Euryarchaeota archaeon UBA19
GGGCGAATTGCAGGTGTTGGTTGGGTCTTTCTAGGCCTCTTCATTTACCTACTATCCGAATATTATGTGAAAATTGGAGATCCTGTTCTAATCATAATGACTGCTGGTGCCTTACCAGGAGGTATTTTTCTCGCTGTGCTTGAAACCCAAAGGTCTAGCCACTTGAAAGAAGAAACCAGGCAATCCCTAGTTTGGTTGCGTGGAATGGTCGCTTGGTCAATGATCCCCTACCATGTGGTATACTGTATTCCATACCTCAACATCGCTTTCGTTATGCTAACAGCACACAGTGCTGAGTGGATGTTAGAATTCGTTGGATTAGGATCCTACACAATGGGAGAAGTAATGGTCGATTTACACGATGGAGGAGAGGTTCCATTGAGCGATTGGGATGGAAGTATGTTGCTTCTTACCCAACCACTAGGTGATGGAGGATTCTTCATCCCAATGTACCATTCTACCGGTGAAGAGGTCAATATTGGGTTCATCCTAAGTTGCTCCGGTCTGCAATCAATGATTATCTTTGTAGGAGCGATAGTTGCACTACAAACCGTTCCGTGGAATCGAAGGATTCGTGGCTTGTTGATTTCAGTTCCAACTATTCACATCCTGAACACATTCCGGAATGCAGGGATTGTTTGGTTGACAGATAACTATCGGAATTGGCAATTCTTAGGATTGGATATGTTCGATTTCTCCCATAGTTATGCTGCAAAGGCCGCTAGCCTTTTCGCAATGTTTCTATTGGCGATTGCACTATTCGATTTGCTGCCAGAATTACATAGAAATATTATGCAATTATTACCAAAAAAATTGAGAGGAAATGGCAATTCATCAACGACTTCTTAGTCGCTCGTAGAGCTTTCCTTTCAGTGGCATATCATGCTCCCAAGCAAATTCTTTCATAACTCTCAATGCTTCTTTTTCTAAATCAGAATCGCCAACGAAATCGGTGATGTGAATTACCCCTTCTCTAGTATTTGCCTTGAAAGCCGCTACGGGTTCCTCTCTGTGGAATACGAGATATGCAGAACCATATCCAAATCTCTCTCTCAATAAGCTACCATAGTAGTGAATGAGTGGATCAGAAGGAGGAATGACCAAATCTCGAGTTTTAGTTAGTACATCTGACCCTTCTAACAGGTCATGACGGCCCCAACAAACATCGTGCATATCGTCTACAAGGAAACCTTTGATGAGCGTGTCATCTTCTTCGAATTCACGCATAACATCTGATATTTCTTCAGCCGAGAAGGGTGACCCTGCTAACCTCTCAACCTGTTTCAAAGTGATTACTGGGTAGTCTTTCACAAGGTCTCGCAAATAATCTCGCTTAACTTCCCATAGATCAGAGGTGGCTAAGGGCTCAACAGCCTTGAAACCGCCTCGATAATCCTGCACGAGGTGGCCGCTTCGGACTAATGGAGAGATTAGTTTGCGGAATTCACCACGACGCATTGCGTGGCGCTCCATGAAAATCGCAGGGTCGTGGTGTTCCCTGAAGAATTGCAAAATATCCTCGTCTTCTTCAGGAGCCTGTACGTTTCGGATGGTCAACAACTTTTGGAAGTGAGGCATTTTTGCCCACACCAAATGACCTCTAAGATTGGTTCCTTGGTGCAATTGGTGAGCCGCAGCCATTGATTTAAGGTCGACACGGAACATCTCACAACGTCCGCGTAATGCGAAATCATCTCTTAATTCATCAAGATGGTCGAGTGCGATTGTTTCATTTTCATGGCGAGTTTTTTGATGAAGGGAATGGTGGTGGAAGAGAATTCTGTTAATCTTCTTTCGAGGCATTGGGTCTACTACTCCACCTCTGATGTATCTCTCGCCATCTCCCATCGACTCGAAGCCTAGGTCGGAGAGAATCTGTTGCACATTTTCATCGCAATCATGTACAGGCACACCGTTGAATGCGTGAATAACAGAGACATCGATTAACCTATCACGATAATTTTCTAGCAATTCATCAAAGGTGTCTTTGAACTCATCTAGGTATGAATGTGGGATGTTGATATCTTTGATTTCTAGGTAATCATTTACCACGAACATCAGAATTCTACCAACTGGATCAACCCCTTTGAATACAGGATGATACCAACCTTGTTTCAACATCAGCCGAACTTCTTGGATAAATCTGGAACAGAATGGATCTGATTGCGATACTATTCTCATTTTGCGGTCTTCTGCCATTGGAGAGAGTAGTTTCTCCGCGTCTTCATGGCTTGAGTAGTAGTCGGTTGGATCGGGTTGAAGAGCGACTACGCGGGCAATTTTTCCAGCGTTTTCCAAATCGCGGAGTGTCTCGGCTAATTCCTCGACCGGCCGTGAAACAAAGAATCTCAAAGTGTGCAAACGGACTGGGCCAATTCGCTCTATCAGAGTCTTCACGGCCTCATCGAATTTCATCGGCTTGACTCTTTCATGTATTCGATGGAATACTGCGAGTGAACGTTTCCGATTAGGCAACTCGATGTATTTCTTGCCAATGACTAGTTGCCTTTCTAGATTGGAAAGAGCACTTTTCAGCGACCTTTGGATATGAGCATTTTCTTTGCCTTTTGGATAACCGTCGAATAATTCCATTCGACTCATTCCATCTTTGGGAATCTTCTCCAACAATTCTTCTTCTAACGGACCAAGCCAAGGGTCGCCTCTTAGCCCTAGAACCAACGGAAGTTGATCTTCCATTGTGTAACCTACCCGATTGTGTAATAATCGGCCATTAATGACATCTGGATCGTGCTTAATGTCCTTCCAATCTCGGAATCTATAATCCTTCACACGATGTAACATTTCGTCCCTTCGTTGCACCAAAATGAGATTTCTAATCGCATCAGCCGGTTCTTCATATTGACTGAACGATTTGTGGAGAATCAAAGTCTGCAGTGTTCGGTAATCTACTACCTCAACCTGACCTCCTGTTATTCGATATTCGTCAACCCTTAGGATGTACTCGCCATCGTCGGTTTGAGTGAAGAAACCTATCGAGACGAGATTTCTCATCTCTAGTTCTTGCAAAACTGATTCTACCTGTCCTCGTGGGAATGGTAACCTGGCCGCTAATTTGTCTAGAGTACGAGGGCCTTCGGAACCCAGCATATCAAGCAATTTTAGCCTTAGACAATCCATTGGGTCCGAAAGATAGGTCTGCTTCCAAGTAGCCGGCTGACCATCTTTGAAATCAACACCCATTTCGAAGGTTAAACCTCCAGTGTAAAGGGACCGAAGGTCGTCCATTTCATCGGCACCAGATACGGCCAGACAACCGAGTGTACCATGTACTCCGGCCATTCTTTCGGAGAACCATTTATCGTCGATTTGTTCATGACCTGTATTTCTTACCTTGGTGATTAGACCTCGCTCAGCCAATTCGTAAACCCAAGCTCGTAATTGATCGAACTCTACATTCTTCAATTTTTCAGAATACAAAGGATGGGTCAGAGATTTCTCTAATCCACCCCCCATGTCCATCAGACGCAGTAGACCAGCTGGAGAGTCTGGTACAGCGACCTTGTCTTGGTAGTATTTTGCCAGCCTTTCGCGGTCTAGATCCGTAGCAAGAGAACGTGCTCCGAGAAGTCTTCGAAGAATTTCGGGGTCTATATCTTTGATTAGATAAGCACGAGTTCGAAGACTCAACAGATCTTCGAATGAAGACATGAATAGAGTCATACCAAGAGGAGATGGCATCTTCACCTTACGATGGACAATCCGTACATTTTCACTGTCCATTCTGGCGATGAAATCAGCCAATTCTTTCATCTCCAAGTCGGTGTTCATAATCTCATTCATCGCTTCACGAATGACGACGGAATCTTCCATTTGCCTATGAGCCCGCAAGATTTGTTCCGCGCGATTTTGGAATTGTTTTGGACTTACTTCGTCAGCGCCAATTCTGCGTGGATTCAGCATGCTGCGACTGGATACCTCTCGGAACCTCTTAGCGAATAATTGTGAATCTAGCATGTATCTTTGCAGAACTTCTCGACTAGAGTCATCTCTGAATAACTCAGGTATTTTTGAAATCTCTACCTCATGACTCAATTTTATCATAAAGCCATTTTCATCAAAAGAAATCTCGTTAACCAATACATTGTCTCGAACTGCTATTCCAGCGAAAAGATAACCGAGTGCGAGATTGAAAGCCCGACCTCTGCAAGTAGTTACAATATAGGTCGGCAGAGGTGCTGCTACCTGTTCTACAATTATTCGATCTCTACTCGGTACTTGGAAGGTAGTTGCACAGTGCTCATCGAGATAATTTGCTAGGGCATTAGCAATTGGTTTGTTGAGGCCGTATACATCCATCAGTAGAGGCCGAACATCTCGCCCCATCCTAACCATATGCGAGGCGTGCTCAAGAACATCTAGGACTTCGTAACTCAGTTCATTAGATCTAGAATTAGCCTCACCCGCCCATGATGGGATGGTGGGTCTGTAACCTGTTGCTGAGGTGACGTTTACTCTAGTTCCTTGAACGCTGGATACTCTGTATGTAGAACCTCCGAGAAGGAACACGTCACCATTTCTTAGACTAGCAACGAAGCCACTGGACAGTTGACCAACTAGAGTACCGTCAGATGTGAAAACAAGGTAATTATTGTCCGGGGCAATTGTTCCTATATTTGTGTAGTAAATCATCTGAGCATAACCGCGCTTTCCGAAGCGATTGTCTTCCCAATCTACCCATACTCGCCTTTCTTCCTCTAATAGGTCTAGAACCTCGATATAATCGTCATAAGGTAGGGCACGATAAGGCCAAGCAGCGGTAACTAACTCATAGCCATCGTCTATATCCCATTCTTGAATTATCGTTAGACCAATCATAAATTGGGCTAAAACATCCAACGAATTTTCGGGGAATTTTAGAAGGTCCATTGAACCTCGCAGAATACCGTTTTGGAGTGCAACTAGTTCTAGTAAATCCTGCGGAGATGTAGGTAGGAATCTGGCTCTTGGTAGACCACCCACTTGGTGACCTGCACGCCCGATTCTTTGTAGAGCAGTAGCAATCGAACCAGGACTACCAACCTGTACAACACAATCTACCGAACCAATATCGATACCCATTTCGAGAGACGACGAAGATACTACACATCGAAGATGGCCATTCTTTAGCCGTTGTTCAACGTCTAAACGAATCGCTTTGTCCATTGAACCGTGGTGCCCTTCGACACCTGCAGTGCCTAATATCTTCAACTTCTGAACCGTGGTTTCTGTCATCTGTCTGGTGTTAACGAAAACCAATGTAGTTGTATGAGCCTCAACAATTTCCTTAATCCTCTCAACATTATGTTCGAGAACCTCCTTTATTGGTAACGAAGAAAACCTTGGAGTTGGTAAAATAATGTCTAGGTCTAATTTTCGAGCACCGGATACCTTAGCGATTGCAACGTGTTGAGGCTCTGTATCACTCTCCCTTGAATCGGAAGCTACCAAAAATTCAGCAACCGCTTCTAAGGGCTCCATAGTAGCTGAAATTCCTATCCTTTGTACATCCGATTCGATTACACTGTCCATTAATGCCAGACTCAAGGCAAGATGAGTCCCTCTCTTGGTAGGCACCAATGAATGCATCTCGTCGATTACCATCCACTTCATGTCATTCAATAATGGCCTGAATCTCTTGGAAGCAAGAGCCAAACCTAGAGATTCTGGTGTTGTAATCAAAATGTGAGGAGGAGCCCTTAGCATCCGTTCTCTTTCTTTCTGAGGTGTGTCGCCCGTTCGCAGACCTACTTTGATTTCCTTTGCCCTGCTTGGAAGATATTTTTCGCGAATTTCCGTCAAAGGCCCTATCAGATTTTTCTGGATATCATTTGCTAGGGCTTTGATAGGTGAAATGTAAATGCACTGAACTGATTTATCCAAACTTCCATCCAATGAGCGACGTACTAAATCATCAATAATTGAAAGGAATGCAGTCAAGGTTTTTCCGGATCCTGTTGGTGAACATAGCAGCAAATGTTCGCCATTAAGTATCCTAGGAATTGCTAGTTTTTGTGGATCTGTGAAGTCAGGAAATTTATCCTTGAACCAATTTCGTACGGGTGGAGATAGGCTCTCGAGCAGTTGCTCGGTTTCCCAAGAATCCTCTACATACTCTATTTTGGGCATTACTTCCCCTCACACTATGTCCGCACAGGGGAATAATTC
This sequence comes from Euryarchaeota archaeon UBA19, assembly GCA_002502175.1. Classification (GTDB taxonomy): domain Archaea; phylum Thermoplasmatota; class Poseidoniia; order Poseidoniales; family Thalassarchaeaceae; genus MGIIb-O1. The sequence goes on from DAPQ01000068.1 coordinate 6,166, forward strand.
CGTACATGAATACTTCGTTTAGATAAACATACAGTACCTTGTACTGAATAGAAGAAAATATACGCAAAATTTCATGTTTTTGGCGATTTGGTGAAATTTTGAGGGGTAGTTAGTTTAGCCTTGTAAGTCAGTTACTTGCGGATGGCTTGAAAGACAGATGAACACTCCCCACGCTGTTGCATATGTCTGACGAGCGTAGACTAGAGAGGTTGTCCGCGATGCTGAGGCGTCGAGGAGTCGTGCTCCCTGCATTCGATATCTATGGTGGAGTTTCCGGGTTAATCGACTACGGACCTGTGGGTGCTGCAATTAGAAGGCGCTTAACTCAGAAATGGGTAGACCATTGGTTGAGCCATGGAGATATTGTTGAAATCGATTCTCCGACAATTACCCCCGAGTCTGTACTCGTGGCTAGTGGCCATGTTGGAGAATTCAACGATCTAATGACTGAGTGCAAGGCCTGTGGCTCAATATTTCGCGCTGACCATCTAGTTGAGCATCTACACCCTAATGCAGATTCATTGAACTCTGATGAAATCGATAAGTTACTATCCACCGGAATCGAATGCCCATCCTGTTCCGAATCAGTATGGACCGCTGCTCAACCGATGAATTTGATGTTCTCCACCACTATTGGGGCAATGAGCACAGGAAGAACTGCCTACATGAGGCCTGAAACAGCACAAGGTATGTTCATGCTATACCCAGCATTATACCGCCATTTCCGCCAAAAATTACCTTTTGGTGCAATTCAAACCGGTAAAGGATACAGGAACGAAATCAGTCCTAGACAAGGAATGATTCGACTGAGGGAATTCAACATGGCAGAGTTAGAGTATTTTATCGACCCAGAAAATCCTCCAATAGCCGACTTAAACCGTAGAACGGAGATAATTAGCCTGATTCCAGACCCAGATGGCCCTCACGCTGGCGAGTCTCGAATGAGTTTCGGCGCAGCCCTAGATGCTGGAATCATACGCCATCCAACCGTTGCTTGGTTTCTGGCTAGGACCTGGGATTTCTTAGTAGAAGTAGGAATTAACCCCGCCAAGATGCGATTCCGCCAACACGCTAGTACCGAAATGGCACACTATGCAGATGATTGCTGGGATTGTGAAATTCATGGAGAACATGGTTGGATAGAGTGTGTTGGAATCGCGAACCGAACTTGCCACGACCTAGAAAGTCACGAGTCTCATTCTAAATCCAAATCACT
>DAPQ01000081.1 GCA_002502175.1 Euryarchaeota archaeon UBA19
TGAATCGCCTTCCGCCATCTGGGATACTTCTAGTAAATTGATACTGACGTTGACTTTTCTCAACTTAGGGTGACGATTGAAACCGTGCATACCCCAGTGACCAGGCATATACTTCAGGCGAGTCATTAGGCGATGCTTGTTGATTCCAGCGTTACCGCGTCCGCCACGAAGACCTGCACCTCGGCCTGCCTTCTTACCGCGACCGTGATATCGCGAGCGACCTCGGAATTTGTTTGTTCTTGATACCATATTTTCACCTCACATCATCCTCTCGGCTAGAGATGAAATCTCATCGCCTCGGAATCCTAGAGCGCCCCCAACAGAGTAAGCCCTCTTGATTCCGCCCCAACCCTTTGAGCCTCTTGGAGGGTGAAGTCGTAAGACAGGCTTTAGCCCATCAACCGATTTCATTGTAGCCTCACCAGATGCTAGAGCCTTAGCGAAATCTTTGACAGATTTGAATTCAGAACCTGCTTTAATTGCAGCATCATCCACCGGCTTATCTCCGACCATTCGGCCACGTTCTTTGAGTAAAGTCTCGATAGTTACTGCGTCAACTACACCCCATGTGACGAAGTCCTTTGACTTCTGAAGCATTCCAGCGTAGGTGGAACTTTCAGGTACAATCGTTGCATGGTTAACGCGAGTTAGATTCATCATTGCCATTGTGTCGCGAATGCTTCTCTCAACACCACGATCACTGCGAACTCGAACGATTAGGAAAGTCATTGATTACTCCTCCCGCTTGTAATGTTTAGGCGCCTTTTATCGCCATCGCCAATTCTTGTTTTGTTTAGTTCGACAAGGGCATTGAAAGTAGCCTTAGCGTAGTTGATTGTGGTTCGTGTTTGTCCTGCAGAACGGCTCCATACATCGGTTACACCTGCCAATTGTAGAACTCTACGCCCGTAGTCACCAATGACCAGACCCTTACCTGCTGGAGCAGGCATTAGAGTGACTCTGGTTGAACCTGAGCGTCCTGTGATTTTCAGAGGAACAGAAGTACCTGGTCCTCCACCAGATTCCCAGGACCCATTTCCTCTCATGACTGGAATTAGGTTTAGTTTGGCCTTATCGATAGCCTTCTTTATCGTTGAAGCGACTTCCTTACCCTTACAGATTGCCAGACCAACGTATCCATCGCTGTTTCCAACTACACACAGTACATTGAATCTTACACGTCGACCTGAATCAGTCATTCTCTGAATCATGTTGACTGTAAGGACATCGTCCTCAAGACCTGGCAAAAGTGCATCGACAATTTCCACTTCACGGATTGGCAATCCAGTAGCCAATGCTTGCTCGTAGGTTAGAATCTCTCCGTTTGCAACCATCCTCCCTAGACGGGTACGTGGTTGCCAGGTTCGAAGGGCTGCTAATGGATCTGGGCCACGGCGACGGCGAACAGGAGCATCTTCTTCCTCTGCCAAAGCCAGGGCCAAACCCGGAGCTATTGCTGGAGCAGTCTCTACAATTTCGGATTCTTCATCACTCATGATTAGGCCTCCTCAATAGACTTCTTTGCTGCCTCAACCGCTTTAGCAATCGAGTCATCAATGTGTGAACCATTGATTCTATCATCATCCGGCAGGACACTTTCACCATATGGAATTTCCAAACCAGCATCGACCATTCCTTTGAGGGCTGCAAACACCCTGTTTCCTGGTGTTGATGCTGCTAGGCCAATGTCGAGAACGGCTTCTTTGTGTCCCGCAGCAATAGCCGCCTTAGCCATTGCATATCCGGAAATGTAACTTGCAGGGATTGATTTTCTAGATGCATCTATTGGCCATCCATACTTCTCAACTAAGGTGCGCCCATCAATAGATATCTTGACTGTATCACCTGTTGGCACGTAATTCACTAATTGACAAATTGTCTGAGTATTTGTTACTCGAACCACAGCACGAGCAAAACCTCCTCGTAGCATTTTCATTCTGCGTCGGTAGTCAGTCTCACCGTTTCGGCGACGCTTGAAGCGTAGCCTCTGATTTTTTCCGTATGCCATCATTGCTCACCTCCGAGCTTGATTCCGTCGATCTCCATATTCGACTTCATGTGGGAGACTGAACGGTAGCTACCGCCCTTTGCCTTCCTGTAGTAGTAACGATATTCTGAAGGAGTCAGAGACTCATCTCCTCTCATTTCCTTCAAAGCCCTGCGCTGAGCACGAATCGTTCTCATCCAACGTTCCTTTCGTGGATGACGTGAATTTGAAGTTCCCTTTCTCGAACCTTGGCCAGTCCTGCGCCCCTTTGACTTCTGAGCAGAAGCCTTTCGAGCGCGCGAACGACTAGTTCCGACTAATGGGCGTGCCTTGATGATCCCCTCATCGATAAGTCTGCGAACATCATCCTTCTGTACAGCATTTGCGACATCGTCTAGGTAGTCTTTGTCTATCCAAATTCTATGAACACCAACAACGCGGCCTTCTCGCTGGCTGAAAATTGCAGCCGCGAGTCTCTTTTGATTTGTAATCATCATCGCAAGTCCCCCTTCCGCGAGATGCGGCGGCGATTGAGAACCCTAAGGCCCAAATCATCTGCTCTATCGTGAATTGCAGATCGCTTTCGGTTTCCTACTGTCTTCGCGATTCGAACTGCTTGCGTCTCCGGGTCTAAACCTTCGAGATCGCCACTCTTGTTGACTAGAACTTCTTCAAATCCAGAGGGGTGTAGTCCTCGTGCTGCGGCTATCTTTCCGTGACCTACGCGGACTAGAGCCGAACGATACTTGCGATTCTTCCTCTGGCTGGAATCATCACCTCTAGGTTTCTTCCAGCCAGTACGGGAAAGACGCTTGTAGCGGAACCATTCCTGCCTTCTGAAGGTTGGAGTCTTCTTCTTTTGAGCAGCACGGGTTGCTAATGCTTCCTTTGTTGCATCATCGAGTACTGGCTTTTGACGAGCTGTATGGAAGTCATCCCATTCGTCTTCGAAGAAATCGTCGGATTCGAACTCGTCTTCCTCGATATCCATTTCTTCTTCGACCATTTCCTCTACTTCTTCTGGTTCTTCGGGAACGTCTGCGGCCTCTTGTAATCTGGCGATTAAGTCTGCCTTCTTACCTGAAACCGGCAATCCCGCATCGCGGAGTAAATCCTTGAGTTCAGCGACTGTCATGCTATCGTAATCCATTCAAATCCCCCCTCACTCATTCCCCTTTGATACAATGTAAATTCCATCTTGGAAAACACGTCGATCTCTTTTCTTAATTCGGCAAGCCCTTTCGATATTGGCAGCTGTTTGTCCAACCTTCTCACGATCGGCTCCAATGACTGTAATTTCTGTCTTATTTGCCACCTTTACTTCTACCTCAGCAGGCGACCATGGTAGTGCGGCTACTCTAGGTACCTTTTCACCGAATAGATTGGTAATTGTCATCTCATTTCCTTGAACCTTGATAGTCATAGGGAAGTGAGAATAAACAGCCTTCAATTTGTACTCAAATCCAGAATCAATACCTCTTACCATGTTGTTGAGATGTGCAGCCCAGGTTCCAGCAAGTGCCTTCTCCTTACGTCGTGGCAGGTTACAAAAGACCTCCATACCATCGGCAGAATCTCGAACTTCGATTCGAGGATGACGGAACTCACGAGTCAGTGACTTACCATCCTTTGCCACTGTAACATCGTGACCGGAAATAGTTGCGGAAACTCCGTCAGGGAGTTTGATACTATGTGAAATCATATCCAACTTTGGCATCCTTAATCCCTCCTCAGAAAATGTACGCGAGCAAACGCCCGCCGACACGCTCCTTCTTTGCATCGTGGTGGTTCATTACACCTTGATTGGTTGTTAGAATAAGGAGACCGAAATCCTGTGCAGGAAGGTATCTTGATTCCCACTTATCATAATCGGTTCTCTTTACAGAATGTCGTGGCTTGATTACACCGCAACGGTTGATTGCTCCAATCAACTCTACTCGGAATCCGCCTCCACGGCCATCATCGATCTTTTGGTATTCTCCTACGTATCCTGACTGTTGCATAATTGAAAGCATACTTCCTAGAAGCTTGCTTGCTGGGTTAACAGTCACTTCGTAATGTCCTGCTTGCTCCGCGTTAAAGATGCGGACAAATGCGTCACTCAATGGGTCAAACTGCATCCTTCATCACCTCATGTATACTTCTTGAACCCGATTTGTGGTGCCACATCTCTGAAGCATTGTCGGCATAATCTCAGGCCATGTCGGCGAATCATTCCACGCTTGCGTCCGCAGCGGCGGCATCCATTGCTTCTGCCGATTCTTTCTCCGTGATCTTTTGCCATACTTCACTCCTCCACAAGGGTTAGTCCGAAGTGTTCTTTGAACCACTCCATGGACTCGGTCTTGCCCACTCGGTGTGGCATCCCAACCTTTGCCGCACGGCGGCGACGGCGAGATACCCTGTGACCTGGGCGTTCGAGTACGATGTTGATGTCCATGCCGAAGATACCTATGTCTGGGTCATACTTCTGCTCAGGGAAATCGGTGTAGTCTGCAATTCCAAAGGATAGATTGCCTGATTGGTCGAAGTTCCAGGCAGGCAGGGTGTTTTCTCTAACCCAAAATGCGTCCTTGAGGAATGCTTCGGCATTTGTTTGATCGCGAATTGTTACTTTACAGCCAATAGGAGCGCCTTCTCGTGTTCCAAGTTCACGATTGGTGCTTTTTGCTAGAGTTCGAACAGGCTTCATGTCTGTAAGTAACTCAAGTACTCTCTCGGCTAATTGTAGGCGAGCCCCACCTTCGCCGACACCGATATTCACGGTGACTTTGGCGATTCGGGGAATTAACATTGGATTGGCGTTATCACTCAAGCTTCCACCTCCAACGGTAGATCTTTCTCAGAACCAATCAAGAAGACATAATCTGCGACTGTTCCGAAATCTTCGAATTGTACTTCATTCGCCTTTGAGGATCGCTTTACGTCCTTTGACACTACCTTTGCAGTGCTACCGATGTGGCTACCACCGGTGAGGTATGCTAGCACTCCTTCAGAGAATGCATGATGTCCCGAGACCTCCTGATCTGGTAGCGAAATAACCAGTGTATCTCCTGAATTGTATTTCTTAGCATCATTGACAGTGATATTTCTTCCATCGTGAAGGTGAACCTGAGTCTTTCCACCACGAATTGTTGTCTTACCCATAACTCGGCAGAGTTTGCTTGAGGAATCCTTAGCAGAAATAGAACGGTATCTTAGCTTACCGTTTTCATCCAAAACACAGCGGTAGTGGTCTTCACCAACTGTTAGGACATCCATCAAGCCTACTCCTCGACCAGAATCTGTCTCGATTCTTCCATCGACGAGAACCTTGCGTGTCGCGACCATTCGCTTTGCCTCTCTCCTTGAGTGAGCGAGTCCTAACACATCTCGCAAAATGACACCAAGAGGCATACACATCTCATCGCTGTGTCCACCAGGGTTCGGTTTCTGTACCCAAATGTCTGTCTTTCGGGTAAGTGGCCAGCTTCGTGGCATTGTTAATCTCTTCATGTGGCTACTGCTCATTGTTCAGCACCTCCATTAGCTCTCTCCATGATTCGCTTTATGCGAAGTGGATCTCCCTCGTACAACTTTGTTACTATGAGATTGGAAGGGTGAATCGGTAGTGCCTCTTCTTTACCATCAGCGGTGCTAGTGGTTACTCCTTCGACTAGCACATAACCGCTCTTGGTATCGACACCAACGATATTCGACTTGACCCCTGCTCGACCGCGGGATTGTCCAAGTCTCTTTCCACGTGAATCGGTCTTTGCACTGTTTGGGAATCCAAAATCTCCACGAAGAACTTCTACTTCATCGCCTACTCTTACCGTTACTGTACGAATCAATGCTAGGTCTGGATCATCGCTGACCAGACGAGCGCGAATCCGCTTCCTGCGGACGTGAATTGGGGCGTCAGTTTGTGCCTGACGCTGTTTTCCTGCTTTCTTACTTACCATACTTCACACCTCACACAATCTGCTTAGCAGTGGCAGCAATCCTAGGCCACCGCTCAGCCGCCTCACGGCTAACTGGTCCCTTGATATCGGAACCCTTGACATCTCCTCGCTCATTTGTGATGACGCAAGCATTGTCTTCGAATTGTACCCAAGTTCCGTCAACTCGGCGGAATGGCCTCTTCTGACGTACTACAACCGCATTGAAGATTTGACGGCGAGTTTCTGGTGTCCCTCTGCGGACAGTGACGCGAATCATATCTCCAACACCTGCTGAAGGATATCGGCGAGCAACGCCTCCCTTCTTTAGCACGGTGATCAGTTGTACGACCTTAGCTCCGGTGTTGTCAACACAATCCATCCTTGCCATACTTGGCAATCCGGCTGTTGCTCTACCTGCTACTCCTCTCATTCAGAACCCCCCTTCTCAATTACGCAAAATTTGACGGTTTTCGAAAGCGGCCTGCATTCCATTATTCGGACGCTTTCTCCACTTGCAACCTCGCCAATACAAGACGGTAAGTGTGCAGCATATCTGCGAGTTCTTTTCTCGTAGCGCTCATACTTCTTCATGTATCGAGTAACTTCGCGCTGGACGATAATTGAATTACTCATACCAACAGATGATACGGTTCCTTCTATGATTTGTCCTCGTAGCCTCAGACTACCGTAGAATGGGCAGTTTTGGTCACCATCCCATTCACCCTCAGGTGCGCGGACGTCTACTCCAATATCTTTCATTTTCAGTTCCTCCTGTATCTTCGGTTGATGCGATCCTCAGGCCTCTGTGTGACGCTTGCGCCATCGATTTCGACCTCCTCAGAATCTATTGTGAATGTGATTACATCCTTAGGGAGAGTGACTTCTCCACCAATTGTTCTAACTCTTAGAGTTCTACGAGTTTCTTCGACAATCATCCCAGTCACTCCAACTAGGCTTGGATCTCGGCTTCCAATTACTTCGATTTCCCGAGCCAACCAAGGTGCATGCATGATACTCATTTAGCGCACCTCCACTTGGTATCCATTCTGTTCAAGGACCTTAGCGACACGCTTCTTGTGCTCGCCTTGGAGTTCGATGGTGCGGCCCTTTACGGTACCACCACTAGCGCAAGCGCTCTTCAGCAACTTTGCTAGTTTTCCAATATCGATAGCAGAATCTTCGATTCCTTCTACCATTGTTACCATCTTTCCATACCTCCTTCTTACTGTTGAAATGATTGCTTTCTGTTGTTCTTTTGCTATTTCTTGGCAGATGCATAGTTCATCGGGTAGACCACATAGATTGCAAATGCCTGCCATTTGGGTCTACTCCTTACTCTCCTCGGACATCTTCGTAAGAAGACGTGCAATGCTCCTACGTGTTTGCTTGTATGCGCCCGAGTTGGAGGATGAGCCTCCAAGGGCTTGCTGAGCACGTAGTTGGAGAAGTTCTTCCCTTAGCTCGGCGAGACGACGCTCGCGTTGTTCAGGGTTCATCTGGTCAATATCTCTTGACTTGATATGTGCCATTTTCACTCCTCCTCTCCTACATCTGTTGATTCTTCATTGGCTTCTGCTTCCATTTCAGCCATCTTTTCGACAACACTGTCGACGACTTCTTCGGCGTCGGCAACATCAGCCTCTTCGACTTGAGATGCTGACTCTGGCTCCTCATCAGGAATCTCCAACATGGAGACTTCTTCGATAGGTCCCAGACCCGATTCCTGTCTGTCTTGAATTGTAATTTCGTGTGGTAGCTTTACACCTGGCCGCATAATACGAACTGTGCAGCCTATTGTTCCTAATTTCTTGACTGCTGTCGAAAATCCTTCGTCCATTAATTGAAGAGCGGTTTCGCCACAGAATTTGATGTGACCTCGTTGGAACTTTTCAACTCGATGACGTGCACCCGATATCTTTCCTGAGAGAATAATCAGACATCCACGTGCTCCTGCATCCATAATATTCTGAGATGTACTGTGACCTGCTCGGCGGAAGAACCAACCTCTCTCTAGAGAGGAAGCTAGTCTGCTCGCCATAACCTGTGCATTTAGACGAGGTTCTTCGATTTCGTTTACCTCGAGATGAGGCTTTTCTAGATCGAAGTCTTCTTTCAGTCTGCGCTGTAATTCGTGAATTACCTTACCTCTTCTACCGATTACACGACCGACTTGTTCTGCAGACAGTGTAACCTTGGTCCCGTCAGGAGTACGGTTGAATTCAAGACCACCAAATCCAGCACGCTCGGTCTCCTTGAGAAGATACTCGCGAACTAACTGGCGTTCGATATTACGGTGAACGATGTTTCGAATTGTGTTTACTTTACTCATCTTTTTCACCTCAGAATTCGTCTTCCTCTTCTTCTTCATCGCCGAAGTGTTCGAGGAAAATCTCGAGATTCACTTGGTAGTGGTTCTTGGGTGTAGCACGCCCGCGCGCGCGAGGCTTCCAACCAGTGTGTACTTGACCGCGGTGTGCGGCACAGTGAGTAATCACCATGTCTTCAGCATCGATTGTATCGTAGCGCTGACGGGCATTTTCCATAGCACTGTTAATCAGTTTGATGAATTCTCTTGATGCTTTGTACGGATAGCGGCCTGGTCCCATCTTTCCTTTTCTATGACCGGCCATGGTGTTTCCACCCTTACCCTTTCTAGATCTGCGAGAGTATGGAATTGCTTCCTTCTTATCCATCACTTTCTCCAAGTATTCGATAGCATCAACTGCATTCATCCCTCGAATGAACTTAGCAATTTGGTAGCAGTGCTTGTGATGGATGTCTAGGTTTACTGCACGTGCAGTAGCTAGATTCGATCCCTCAAGCAATTGAGTGTATCCGGATTGTGGCTTACCTGAAATTCGACTCATTCTTCTTCACCTCACTTCAATGCCACGTGCTTACTTGATCGAGTAGCACCTACACCAGGACCAGTGTGTGTCACCGATCTGCGGGTTGGAGCAAACTCGCCCAAGGCGTGCCCTATCATTTCTGGAATTACTTCGACCTTGACGAAGTCGCGGCCATTGTGTACACCGATTGTTGTACCGACCATCTCTGGTAGGACAAACATACCTCGGCAGTGTGTCTTAATCATCTTGGAGCCTCCATTCGCACGAACCTTCTCTAGGAATTTCTCTGCTTCTTCAGAAAGACCGCGTGATAGTGACCTCTTGGCTCGAGAAGGCATCAATGTAGCGATACAAGGTGCTTCTGGGTTGTCTTCTGGAGGATAGAGTGGAAGTGCAGTCAGCTCCTCCATAGTTAATCCGCGCCAAAGGAACTCTTTCTTACGGCGCTCAGCAATTGTCGAGCGGCGCTTTCGAGCCTGACGTCGAGCAGTCTTAGGTGAGCGGAACATCTTCTTTGATTTACGTGCCATGTCTCACACCTCATTGCTCCCTTGTCCTTCCACGTCCGGTTCGGCGTGGAGCGATGTTTCCTACCTTCTGACCAGGTGGTGCATTACGGCTGACAGAGTTAGGTCCGTGAACCGCCTGGTGATTTCCACCACCGTGTGGGTGGTCGACTGGATTCATTGCAACACCACTGACTGTTGGGTAGAGCTTACCTCTAGCCTTTTGCCGGTAGTGAGCAGCACCAGCCTTCATCAGTGGCTTATCGGTTCGTCCGTGTCCACCTAGTACCCCAATAGTAGCACGGCAGGATGCTGGAAGATCTTTCAAAGAGCCACTAGGCATTCGGATTCTCACCTTGTCGCCCATTCTAGTTTCCAATACTGCAGAGTTACCACCAGAGCGAGCGAACTTGCCGCCATCTCCTGGACGTGATTCAACATTACAGATTGGAGTACCCTCAGGAATCTCTGAGAGTTTGGTTACATTTCCTGGTCGCAGGCTTACATTGTCTCCGAAGGCCAATTCCTGTCCCACTGAAACACCCTCTGGTGCTGCGATGTGAGCAGTTGTTCCATCTTCGAACTTGACGCGGGCAAGGGGGGCGGTGTGAGCCGCACTGTGAACGAGGTCAGTTACCTCACCCATTTTCTCGCTTACGCGTGGGATGCGATTTGCAGCAGGGAACCTGTGACTTGATACCCGGTTCTTTGGACTTGAACCGCGGCGTTGTGAACGTGTTCGCTTACCCATAATATCACCTCATCAGAATGCTCCTAACTTGAGCGCTGCTTCCTCCGCATCATAGCCATCGGCAAGGCGCACGGATGCGTGCTTGCCTGTGATAGTAATCTTCGTGTTGACCTTAGCAACCTGAACGTCGAGTAGTTCCTCAACTGCTGCTTTGATCTGGGCTTTTGTTGCTTCGCGCCTAACGATAAATTCGATTCTGTTGTTATTCTCTCGATAGCCCCCTTCTTGGTCAGCAACTCGGCGAGCTTCGAGTGTCTTCTCGGTAATCCAAGGCATCTCAATAATAGCATACGGGTCTACCATGTCAATCACTCCAGTGCTCCTATTGCATCCTTGGTCCAAACTGTGAGACGGCCTGCATCGCCACCGGGAGCTAAATCCTCAGCGCTGAGGTCCTTAGCAGCGACAACATCGACTCCTGGAACGTTACGAGCAGCCTTAGCTAAGCCGTCAGATTGCGCGACAACCAATAGAATGCTCTTCGGCGTCCTGTATTTTCTGCCACGCATTGTTCCCTTACCTGCGCGGATGTTGCGGCCGGTTCGAGCGCGCTCTAGATCGTCGCCTAAGCCCAGACCTTCCATCATGGCGACGAACTTGCGAGTTGAATATTGTAGAGGAATGGACTCGATGGAATACTTCTCGTCCCCTTCTTCGCGGCTCTCAACATATCCGTCGATTACGATTGGGAATCGAACTTCGCTATCGAATTGATGACCTCGTGCTGCGACAATTTCTGCATTTGCTGTTGCTGCAATTGCGGAATTACGAGCGTTTGTATTTTCCTTACTGTTAATCTTCTGAGACCAGTCCTTTGCGACCATAGGGCCGTGAGCTCTTCGACCGCCTCGTGTGTGAGGGTTCTGAGCGGCGGTACGCTGTCCTGCCTTCCTCATGATACGAGAGACACCTCGTCCCTTACCCCACCATTCTACGGAATGCTTCATTCCTGGTTGAGGTGCACGCTTGCCGTCATGCTCTCGGTGACCGTATGCTTGGCGGCGATTTGCTCGACTAGCCAAAACTGCTCTTCGAATTAGGTCTTCACGAATTTCCGAACTGAATACAGAAGGTAGAGTTACGGATTTGCCATCCTTTGCCTCGACTTCGTACATCTCAGCCAGTAGACCTGCGTCCATTTCTTCCTGCTCGACATTGTTTACCAGATTGTATGACTTTGTCTTCATATTATCACACTCCCTGCTTGCTCGAAGTACTGACATAGGTCAAATCGACTTCATGCAGTTTCGAATTGGGGCGAACAGCGTCACGGAAGCGCAGAAGGCGCTTTGCCGGACCTGGTAAACTACCCTGGATTATCATGTAAGGATTGGTAACTTCTCCGTAATGTAGGAAGCCACCAGCTGGAGTCACATCTGACTCGTCTGGATTTGAAATTCGAAGTACGCGCTTGTTCAATTCTGTGCGCTGATGGTATCCCATCTGACCTGCTTGCCGGATTGTCTTTCGGACGTAACCAGTACCGAAGTCACCCATGTTACCTATCTGACGGCGCTTCTTTGAGTTCTTGTGGCTCAGTAGCTTAACTCCGAATCTCTTTACGACACCTTGGAATCCCTTACCCTTGGTGATTCCAACAACGTCGATCTCTTGGCCAGAATCGTAAACGTCAGCAACGGTAATTTCCCCGCCTAATCGCTCCTTTGCCCATTCGAGCTTTGCAGCGTTATCTCCACCAACTAAACCGACTTCCATGATTTCTGGAGTCTTAGATGGTACGCTCTTGACTAGGGAGGGTTGAGTTGCAACAATGAGGCGTATATCACAGAGTGATGCGCTGGAAAGTGCTTCGAATGCGTCTCCATTGGTCTCACCATCTCTTAGAGGAATACGACCAGCACGCTTGGAGGGCTTTCGTCCTTCTTCAGCATCGCGCTCGCCACGAGTCTGGTTAGCGAAGCGAGGGTGAAGCCCAGTTGGGCCTTCATCGGAATTAGCCCAAGCTTCTCCTGCGGTTTGCATACCGTAAGGAGTCATGTGGTAGCCACGAACGGCTAGAACCTTCATCGGAGGAACCTCGACAACAGTAACCGCCTTTCGAACCTCTTGACCGGCTGAAGTAGAGTTGGGGTTTGTGTCTCTCATCAAGACGTGAGTCATTCCGGCTTTCCATCCTGCGAATCCCTGAACTCGGATCTCAGTTGCATCGCTTTCGGGCCAGGAAGTAATTCGTCCATAGGGTCGAATTGCCCTCTTTCGAGGGCTAAAGCCCATGCTACCACGGCGGGGGTTATGTCGGTCGGCCATTGTTTGTCCTCCAGTATTTACCGGTAAGTTTGCCGCCGAAGCGGATTCAGACCGGGCCACCACGTTAGGGAGGAACCGTGACACCGAAAGCCGATTTCCGAGTGGAATTCGGATTTCCGGGATGTTAGTACAGAGCCCTGTGGTGTCTGGTGCCTCACGTAGTGAGCGGCCTTGCGACTTCCATACCCTATATGAACGAATCGGGCATTGAAAGATTCCACCCCTACGGGGTGTAAGTGATAGAGGGGGGCTTGTGTAAGTATTTTGAACCCTGACCCCGAAACACAGGGCCCATGAGCACTGGCCTTCGCCACGACGGACTCCAAGAGGGAGTTGTTGAGGCTAGGGCGTATCAACTGGAAGCAGTGGACGTTGCATTGTCTAGCTCGACCCTACTTGTCTTACCCACAGCGGCGGGTAAAACGGCTGTTGCTTGGATGGCCATCGCTGAGATGCTAGATAGAACAAATGGTTGGGCATTGATGATTGCCCCTACTGCGGCTCTAGTCAAACAACACTTCGACGATTTAGAATTAGTATTCGACAAGGATTTGACCAAACCGATTTCGATGAGCGGAGCAATCCCGCCAAGCAAAAGAGAAGGGATGTGGAATAAGGGTAGATTGGTAGTTTCCACTCCGCAAGTAGTTCGCAATGATGTTAATCGAGGATTGCTCGATCTCTCTGATTGTTGTCTGTTGATTATCGATGAGGCGCATCACTCAACCGGAGAGCGAGCCGAGGCACAGGTAGCCGACCTATACCTAGAGTTGGCAAATGAGCCACTAATTCTCGGAATGACTGCGAGCCCCGGCTCGAATACAGAAAAGGTCGAAGAAATTTGTAATAGGCTGCGAGTAGGCCGAATTCATCTACGTACATCAGAAGATAATATGCTTTCAGAACACTTAGCGAATCTCGATATTGAAGAATTGAAAGTGAGAGTTCCTGATGAGATTCGCGAGTTAGCAGAACCCTTAGTTCGATGGCAGGAATCTATTGTCGAAAGGGAAAGAAGATTGGGTAGGTATGTGATGCCTGGTGCAGTAACTCATCGGGGTCTTGCCAATGCAATGGAACGAGCAAATTTGGCCGTTCGCAGAGGTCAAGCGGATGCTTATGGGTCAATGAGTCGAATTGGCCTAGCCATGTCCCTCCACCACCTAATCAACCATCTTCTTTGCCAAGGATTGGCGGCAGCGAAAGAATTTCTCGATAGGAAGGAAACCGGTGAAGATGCTGAGAAGAAAAATACTCGAAATTTGCTTAGAGATTCACGGATTAGGAGCCTTCGTGACAGCCTAGAAGAAATGCCAGAATCTCATAGTAAAGTTGGTGCCGTTAGAAGGCTGGTGAGAGAAAGAATACGCCGTGACCCGGAATCAAGAATTATTGTATTTGCAACATATAGAGATACAGTCAGTGCATTGGAAACCGCTTTACTGAACCTAAAGGATGTAAGGCCGATACAATTCATCGGCCAGAGCAAACGAGGTAGTGGAACAGGCTTGACTCCAAAACAACAAGTTGAGCGAATCGAATCCTTCCGTTCAGGAGAAGGAAATGTGCTGATAGCGACTAGTGTTGGAGAAGAAGGATTGGACATACCAACCGCTGACTTGGTGATCTTCTACGAGCCGGTTGCAAGTGAGATTCGGACAATCCAAAGAAGAGGTAGAACAGGGAGACAACGTGATGGAGATGTTGTGGTATTAATCGCTGAAGATACCCGCGACGAGGGGGCGAGAGCGGCGGCTCTTCGACGTGAACAAAATATGCATCGAGCCGTGGCTAGAGTTGGACGTAAACTTGCTCGCAGTACGCATGTTGACCTATCTAATTTGAGTAACTTCTCAGTCGTCGAAAATGGAAGTAAAATTTCCGCGACTGAGTTCGTTATTGCAGTTAGGAAAAAAAATCGACCGATTCTAAAGGAAGTTGAAGAAGCAACCGACCAAAACGAATCCACTGACTCGGGGCAACTTCCACCCTCTACATTCAGACCAAGAGGTCAGACTGGGCTTGAACAATTCAAGCCAAAAAAAAAGAAACAAGATTTGGATGACTCTGAGCGGCAA
Source organism: Euryarchaeota archaeon UBA19 (assembly GCA_002502175.1). Lineage (GTDB taxonomy): Archaea > Thermoplasmatota > Poseidoniia > Poseidoniales > Thalassarchaeaceae > MGIIb-O1. Next base: position 14,363 of record DAPQ01000081.1, read on the forward strand.
CCAAGTATACGACTGAAGGAGAAAAATCCTGTATCGCCCGCCCAAGATTTGTTAGAGTTAGACGATAGTCCACCAGACGTCCCAGGAGCTTTGATTTGTGCTGACGACCGAGAACTCAACAGTTCTGTTGTAGCCCGTTTGAAATCGCTTGGAGCAGATGTCAGAATAGACCGGCTTGTGACTGGAGATTTCCGCATCGGAGAACGAATCTTGGTAGAACGAAAGACAGTACGAGATTTTGTTGATTCATTGGTCGACGGGCGTCTACTTGAACAAGCGAGCAGACTTGTGGGTGCAGCTCCTAGAAGCCTATTGTTAATCGAAGGTGAAGGGTTGTTCGAATCAAACAGAGTTCACCCCCATGCGTTGATGGGTGCATTGACAACATTGGCACTCGATTTTGGAATACCAATTGTAACGACAAAAGATGGGGCTGAAACTGCTCGATTTCTCACCGTTGCATCGAGGAGAGAAGAGTCAATGTTGGACGGTCTAACTCCTCAAGCAAGAGATAGATTGGAAGCAGTAAAACCGGAAATCTGGATGGACCCAGTTACCCAAGCGGCAGCAGGAGCAAGAGAATTACGCAAATCCCCCAATCAAGAGAAATTCACTGCGATGTCCCTTCTAATCGCCATACCAAGTGTCGATCAGGACCTTGCCAATCGTTTACTGAACAGATATGGAACGATAGCAGCGCTGATTTGGGCTGATGAAGATGACCTAAGACAAGTTGAAGGTATAACAGAAACTCAAGTTAGAGAGATTTGGCGCACATTTGGATCGGGAGAGAGAATCAGCCATAGATGAGAAAATCAATCTCCGATTACGGCGATTCTAGTCCTCAAAAGAGCCAATCTCTTGTTGTGACATCCAAGTGCAAATGAAAGTATCTCACAAAGATGAATTACCGGAATATTTGTTGAAAGCCCTGTATTTCTACCGGCTTTACCTTGGTAAATATCGAGTACTGCTTGGGATAGATTACATGCGCTTACAATTAGGTCTGCACCCTCTGCTTTTGCTTCGGATAGGGCCTCAGCAGTCTGCTTCATTACCGTAGGTTCTTCTGCAAAGAGACCTGGTACACCCACACTTTGGGTCCTTGCTTCCCAACTTACTGGAGTTCCTCCCAAAGTCGAAATTACCTGCTCGAGATAATTTGGATCGTATACGTCGTCGCCGCCACAAGCACCCTCTTGCTGTATATTTGGACCGTAATATCCCGCAACGGTGAAATCGATTGGATTCTTGACCTTCTCCTCTAGTTTATCAAGACCGATTTCATCGACTAAAGCGTGTAAAATATGGTGAATCTCTACCTCACCAGTCATGGTTAATCCACAGGTATTCTCCAGAGTCTCATTGACTTCTTGCATGAGAATTTGGTCAGATTGTAATGCCATCAAGTCCTCTTGTAGATTTCCAGCGGTTGCGGCACATGGAGTTAGGATGTTCAGACCCTCTGCTTCTGCCATAGCAAAAGTTCGAGCATTGAGAGTAAGTTGCAGTCTGCGATTTGCTTGCCGAACAATTCCTGCTCCACAACTTGTTGCACCTGGCAGAGGGACTAGAGTAATCCCCATTGCTCGGGCGAAAGACTCCATAGTTACAGCGACTTCTGGAGAACTGCTGTGAGAGACGTTTCCGGGATGATATGCGTATTTTATTGCCACATTCTCACCTTAGAACCTACCATCTAATTCGTTGAAAATCGCCACTACTTCATGGTGATTATCCACAGAGGAATTGAATTGACGTGGCATCTTTCCAATACCTGCGGGTGGAGCGATGAAAGCTAGCATATCAGTAATCATGTCGCCACCCGTACGGCTAAATCCAGTCATCATTCTAGCGGTCACGCCAGATGTCAGATTACCCAATAGTCCAATTGGACCCAAAACCTGACGATATAACACGGTGTCATTGACCTTTCCACTTGACTTGAGAGTCCAGGTGTACCACCAAACATGCTTACCGTGACGGCCATTGAATGCGTCGCGCTCCAAGACATGTGTTTTCGCATCCAACAGGGCTTCTGATACGACTAATCCGGAACCATTCTGTCTACGAATACTTGCAAGGTCTGTTTCAGCCTTGATTCCATTCGAACCAGCCAATATTTCATCAAGCCCGCTGACAGAAGAAGCAGAGGATCTAGGGTCATTCCTCCTTGCCCAAACCGATGCCAAAACTGCAGGCCCGAGGTAACCATTCGCATGCGGGACTGCGTCGGAAGATGCTTGCAATAAGGCTGAACTACCAAAGTCAGTAATTGAGTGTAAAGCGGTTGCAACATTAGGCTCCATCAACCCAATGTCACCTTGCATAGTAGAGGCCCCTCCACGGGTTGCTGCGACCATCCAAGGTTGGGTGGATTCTCGTCGGCGCTCCATTGACCAATGATCGACCACTAAATCCCGAATGACTTCGAACCCAGGTAATGGGTCGACACGTAGTCTGAGAGTACCATCGCGAGTTGGTGCTACTGCATCTAGCCTAACTAGTCCGGGTAGAACTAACCGTCCATTCACACAAATCGCTGTTGTAGAGTCATCAGAGGCACCGTCACGGAAAGAAAGGCTACCATCATGAGTGTTCTTTACTGTTCGAAGTGCTTCCAATAAACTGAGGTGACCAGGCATTGCACATAACCACGTATCAGAGCCGGTTGTTGCGGTCTCTGGGTCATATCTGAAGATGCTAATTTCCGCCTGAATTGACTCCGCGGAAAAATCAGGGACAGTAAATCCATCTTCGCCATCAGCACCTTCATCGTCACCTGCGACATATTCTTTGATTGATTCCACCATGTCTTCGTGGTACACACCAGTCCCGTCGACAGCCGCCATAGCCGCCAATGAGTCAACTGCCCAGGCGGCCGCTATAGATTCGTAATCAACATCACAATCAACTCGATCAACCAATCTAGTGGCACCTAACTCCTCGAAGCGCTTATCCCATTCCTTTCCGGATTCGCAGAATAATTCGTAACTCGTGTCTCCAAGTGCACAGACACTGAAGTGAGTCTGGCTGAGAGAAGGTGCTCCGTCTGCATTCGCGGCGACCCAAAGGGCCTCAGCATTGTCGGGTTGCTCTCCCTCGCCCCATGTTGAACAAACAATCAGGACTCGAGACATCCCAGATAGAGATGCTAAATCAAAGCCATCCATATCGTGGACAGTACCTACTAGACCGTAATCAGAAGCCTGTTTGGAAAACTTAGCAGCTAAGGCTTCTGAATTTCCTGATTGTGAGCCATATAGAATTGCAAGGCTTCTATCACCAGCACTCAGAAGTTCTCCAAGATCGTCTCCGGTCACCTCAATAGTCTCCTCGAGGGCTGGCTCAGGTGTTATATCCTCGTTAACTTGTGATTCGATAGGTGCGCCACCGGTCATAGACGAGAAAATAGATAGTGCCTTGGAAGTGAATTCTGCAGCAGGGTCTTCATATTCAACATCACAATCAACACGATCAAGGATTCTAGTTGCGCCTTGCTTCTCGAACCAATCATCCCAGTCCTTGCCGGATTGACAGAAGAATTCGTAACTGGTATCCCCTAGGGCACAAATAGCGAAGTTGCACCCTTTTAGTGAAGGAGGTGAGTCACCATTTGCTGCGTCCCAAAGATCTACTGCGTTATCGGGCATATCTCCTTCGCCCCATGTGCTACAATAGACTAGGACATTCTTGACGTCAGTAAGATCTCCGATTATTATCTCACTCATACCCTTAACGGAACACGATAACCCTAGGGACTTAGCCTGCTTTTCAGCTTCAACCGCTAGATACTCTGAGTTGCCTGATTCAGAGCCAAAAAGTATGAGCAGAGAGGAATCTGTCAAGACATCACCGACTCAGCCTTGGGCTGATATTCAATTGGAGTATAATGAGATTATTGAACTTGATGTAAACACGAGCTACGACCTGCAGTCGTATTGGACCCTACATATCAAAGCCATCAAAGTCAGCAGGGTCGGCTCCGCCTCCACCCTTACTTGAGATTACATCGTCAATTCTGAGAATCATTACCGCAGTCTCTGATGCACTTTGAACCGCCTGTTCAACAACTCGGCTTGGCTCGTAGACCTTGCTATCTGCCATATCAACAACTCCTCCATCATAGACGTTCACTCCATGTGAAGAGAGGCCTTCGGAATGTGCCTTTCGCAAATCAATGATTGTATTGACTGGGTCTAATCCTGCATTCTCAGCGAGCGTTCGTGGGATGACCTCCAGTGCCCCTGCAAAGGCCTCGATTGCCATCTGTTCTCTGCCACCGATTCCTTCTGCGTAAGAGCGCAGGTCTCGGCTAATCGCAGCCAGAACAGAACCTCCTCCTGTCAATACTGCACCATCCTCGTGAGCTACTGCAACAACGCCTACCGCGTCGTCGAAAGCCCGCCTAATCTCATCTACAACATGCTCTGTACCACCTCGAAGTAGTACGCTAACACTCTTGGCTTGAGGGCAACCAGTGATGAAAACCATGTCCGCATCTCCAATTTTTCGCTCTTCTACCTTGGCTGCTTGGCCGAGATCTCCGTCGCTAAGGTCGTCGATATTTGTGATGATATTTCCACCAGTTGCTTTTGATAGGGCTTCCATATCACTCTTCTTTGCTCTACGGATTGCGAAAAGACCAGCCTTGGCCATGTAGTGTTGAGCGAGGTCATCGATTCCCTTCTGGCAGATTACAACATTAGCACCGCTGGCAATGATTGTGTCAACTAGCCCTTTCAGGAAGGCTTCCTCTTCATCGAGGAATTGAGCAAGCATATTTGGATCTGTAATCTGAATCTTTGCGTCTACCTCAGTCTTCTTTACCTCAATTGCGGAATTAATCAACGCAACCTTAGCACCAGCTACGGATCGAGGCATTCCTGAGTGGACTCTTTCCTTGTCTAGGATAATTCCATCAACCAGCGTACTATCCTTGATTGAGCCGCCTTGCTTTTTCTCGATCTTGATATCGTCCAAATCGACAACTACTCCATCATCGGAATCTTGCGCAACTGCCAATACTGCCCTTACGGATATGTCGGCAAGGAATTCCTTGACCGCTCCTGCACTCTTTCCAGTTAATGCGGTCTTTGCGACCTCGTGCAATTTTTCTTCGTTTACTTCAATTGCGTGAGCATCGATAAGGTCAGCAGCCTTATCTGAAGCAAGCCTAAATCCTTCACAAATAACGGTTGGATGAACGTTTTGCTCAACTAAATCTTCACTGCGCTTTAGCAATTCTCCAGCAATTACAACCGCACTAGTTGTTCCATCGAAGCAGTGTTGTTCCTGAGTCTTTGCGATTTCAATTATCATCTTTGCAGCAGGATGTTCAATATCCATCTCTTTGAGAATAGTCGCTCCATCATTAGTGATTACAACATCACCCATAGAATCGACTAACATCTTGTCCATACCCTTGGGACCAAGGGTACTCCTAACCGCGTCAGAAACAGCTTTTGCGGCAGCAATGTTGTTGCTTTGTGCAGTCTTACCACTTGTTCTAGTCGTTCCTTCTTTGAGAATGAAAATTGGTTGTTGACCGTTGTACATCGGAAATCACGCTCCAGAATCCAGCAATCCGCCGACCCAAGTGGGGGTCATAAGGCCTCGCACACGTAGGCGCGGGGGTGGGGAGCGAGCCAATACTCAATTTACGGACATTACTCGCCCTTGTTTTGCTCTAACCATTTTTCACCATAATAGGCCCACTGCTCCATGGTCCACCCTTGAGGTAAGCCTTCCTCAGGAATTGGTGGTACGCCAGGAGGTAAATCCGCTTCTTGAGACGATTCAAGCTCTGGTTCCGGTTCTTCTGGAGGTGGCATTTCAGAAGAAGTAGACTCTTCGTCTGTTGGAAGTGGCGGAGGTGGCATTTCTGCGGCTGGATTTTCAAATATCTCAGCAGACCCACCGTACATCGAATTGGCTACTTCGTCTGCTGCCGGAAGGTCTGGAGCTGCAGGAACTGAATTGTCATCTCCAAGATTGACAAAACTCGAAGAATAATCCTCGATGCTCGAATACTCCTCTAATGGTGCTCTCGCTTCTTTGACTACTCTGAATGTGATTACAGATACTACAATCATCGCTACCAAACCTGCAATCACAAATACGATGTTAGCGGCTAACTTGGCCATGAATCCTACATCAGGCCCATCTTCTACTGGGACTGTTTTCACAAGTCGTATTGTTGTTGTTGCCGATACTTTATCGATATCCGAGTCGACTGTCAAAACCACATTGAAGGTCATCGTATTTTCTGCCAAATTATCAAGATTCTGCTGATTCAGGTCAACCGTGACCGTGACAATCTTTGTTGCGTTTGCGGGAAGAACAAAATCTCGATCCTCACTGTTTACGCGTACATCCTCGACGTTGAAGAATAAGTCAGGGTAAGAAGTCCTGTCGATATCCGCTCGCATTAATTGCTCCGAAGAAGGGTTTAGATTCGTCACTACGAATTCTAAGGTGACTTCTCCCTTATCTTCAATCACTATGCCTGCTGGAGGGGTGACAAGAAGCCAACCCACTTGTCCAACCTTGAAGTCCGCTTCACCTTCTGCAGAAACCGTTTGCCCTACTGTTCCTGCTTGTTGACTTTCGGCAATCAAGGTGACTGTTCTATCGCCATCGGCACCTTGGTCAAAGGCATAACTTACAGTCAAATTGACCGATGAACCTGGTTGAATCCAATCTGTCTTGCCATTGTTTAGCCCAGTAGCGAAGACTGTGATATCCTCATGGCTCTTATCGAAGGAAACCGTGAACTTGTCAGGCATGTTTCCATTGTTCCAAACCTCCCATCGCATTGTTCTGGCATCATCACCTGCACGGTAGACCTCATTGGTCAAATCTAGGTCTGGCACTTCGATGAGGTATGTTTCAGGAACGGTGAGCAAGAGTTGTACACTTCTTTGGTATTCTGGGTTAATTTGGCTTGTAGCATGAACCCAAATTTGGTAGGTTTCGTTTTCTATTCCATACGGCATTGGGAACATCAACAGGACGCTTGTATCGCCTCCGAATGGGTCTATTCCGAGGGTTTGTTCAGCATTCATCTCCAATCCGAGGCGCCAATCAGCGGCGATTGATAAATCAAAAGCCTCTTCGGAATTACCATCATTTACCAGTTGAATTTCTATCCAACGCAAAGCCCCATCAGCAGGCGCCATCATTTCCCTAATTTGTGGAACTAGTTTCAGGTCATGATCTACCGGAACTTCCACATGAATTGTCCATTCAGTTTGGAAATTCGCAGGAGCTCTACCACTAGCAATCAGCGTTATTGCATATGTTCCTGGAGTTATCTCTTCTGGAGAGGTAATGCGAGCATTCAATTCCAATTTTTCGTTCAAGTCCATCTCGATACTTGTTATCTCAACTCCGGTTTCATTCGTCCAAACAAGATTGGATGCACTCCAACGATTGTCGGCAAATGTACCTCCTAGATTCCAAATCGCCCTTTGATTTCCTGTATTTTTCAGAGTCATGACTACATCACCGGTTTCTCCGGGAAGTAGAGTTATTGCAGGATTTTCCAATGTCTTTTGAGTAAGATACGAGGAATACGAAGCAGTTACGTCAACTGGAAGATTTATGCTCCATTTGGAAAAATTTGTTATCCCGTCACCGATATGAACATACCAGTCTACCTCTTGTACTGTTGCTCCATCAGGAATTGTAAGGTTGACCCACAAATCCATGGTTTCCAAAGGTTTGATGTTCTTTGTTACAACGTTGTTATCGAAATCGGTTGGATGATTGGAATCAATCCTTAGTGGGAAATCCCACATCCAAGATTGATTGGATACGTCGGTATAAACTCGAAGTGTAATATCTACGTATCCATTGTTTTTCACGGTACAGCCCAATGTAGGAGGAGTGGGGTCTGCAGGAATCACAATGTATGCATTGGGAAGAGGATCGTCACATTCGACGTCGAGAGTATATTCAGGAACTCTTTCTATTCCAAAGAGAATGAAACCATCGAGATGGATTCCTTGGGTCGCAACTGATGAATCTGAGTCGAATCTGAAAGCCAATGTGTAATCTCCTGTTGGGTGAACGTCTGTCATGTTCCATACTAGTTGAGTCCAGTTTCCAAAGGTCGATGACAATGGCATTGCGGAATAGTTGAAGAATTCCTCATTCCCTGCATCCGCCTCTAATCTAACAGTATCTCCTTGACCCATACTGCCCCAAGCATTAGTTACTAATTGCAAGTTCAGGTAATCGAATCCACGAATTCGTGCTCGGCAGAAATAGTTGGCATAAATTGTTGAGACTGTAGGGTCGTAAGTTCCGCTCCCCAGTCCATGACCTGGGTCTTCACAGGAGTCGAACGGAGTTAACCAACCCCACCAAAGTCTGTCCATCCTGTTGCTGGCATAATCGGCGCCGGGCCTAGATACCCTCCAATGTTTTTCGCCCACGGCGCTTGATGCGTTTTCCATTCTCCAGTGGCCGTAATAATCGGGGTCATCAGAAAGAGAGCCGTCTGTATCATACCCAGCGCCTACCCATGTAGGGTTGTTGTAGCTTAGTTGATTTGGACAATCAATAGTCCCATCTCCGTCAACATCGCCACAAATTCCGTTTTCCATAGGGTCGTTCCAAATTGCAACCGGCATCAAGCGATCGAATTGGTTATTGTCGTAATTATCGTCTGCTAGACCTCCATCGACAATTCCTCTAAGGATAATGCCTCCAAGTAGATATCCATCATCGTCAAGGTAACTCTGAGCAGCAGTTGGAGTCCAGTAAAATTCAGCTCTGAATGACTGGCCTCCCGATAGAGTCATGTTCACTGACCATTCTGCTACCATTACTCCGACGGGATGCCAAATTTGCATTTTTCCAATTGCACTGGCCGGTTGACCAGATGTTCCTGCCTGAGTAAATGTGACATTAATTTGAATCAATTCATCCCTCATAACGTACTGAACAATGCTACCATCGGGGTTTACCCATTCACGTGCCTGCAATGAACCGTTACCTAATTCGATATCAGAAACTTCGAAATCAATCAATGCTCTAGGTGACACTTCTCGAGGTGGATTATGTTCCAGTGTCGGGCCAAACGCCAATGGCGAAAGGCTCGTCACCATAAGAATGGCAAAAAGGGCTAGAGGTGACAGATTACGCATGGATAACAAAGTTCTGCGATATCGGTTCGGGTATGAAGGTTCGGTCACAGCGTGCGCCGCCCTACGGGCGGCAACAGACTGGTTTTTGGCAAATCTATGAGGTGTTTAGGAACGGGTATGCAATGTTGTTCAATCTATGAAGGCCTTATGTTGACCTCAAGGTGCGACGGCTATATGGCTAGCCGTGCAAACCCCTTATTCCCACGCTTTGTTCTAGCCATCATTGTTCTCGGACAAGTCACAATTGCACCGATTATTGGATTTTCACTGACCTATCTATTGTCGATAAATAACGAAGGAGATCAACTCTCATTTGATATCGACTTGGCAGCTCTAGACTGGATAATTATTGCTGGATTAATGTACGGTTCACTTTCATTACTTTTGGCCCTTGTTGCTGGTGCATATTCTCCAGCAAGCGTTGCAGACAGGGGAGGTTGGTTGACGGTTCTAGGCCTAAGAAGGAACGTCAATACACCTGAGTTAATTGATAGAGCGAGACTAAATTTGCAAAGAAGCCCCTATGGGAAAATGGCACGTTTGGTTAGTAGTAGAACCGATACATATGATTTGTTTTCAATCCATGGAGGATTACAAATTCTAGCCATACCCATTCAGGTTGCATTAATCGCAATTCCCCTGTTGATTATGGAGGGCATACCTGAAAGATTTGTTGAACCCGAACGTGCATTTGAATTGGGTATGGTTGGTTATTTCATCGCTCTTTGGTTTGGCCTCAGAATACAACCTATGTACTCAAGCCACCTAATTGGAATAGCCGCTTGGTTTAGAAAAATTCTCGCAAGAATATCAAAATTTTCTTGGATACTTCCTATCATTATTTTCTGGATTATTGCAAGAGTAATGCTACAGTTATCACTAGATAGACTCGATGTGGATTACCAAGCCTGGCATAATGTTCAACTTGAGGCTGTTTTAATGAAATCAATTATGCCAGCAGACCAAATTCCGGATGCAGCAATCATTGATTTCCTGGTGGCTATTTCTGTTCTTCCTGTTGCCGTATTTACTACCATTTCAGTCCTCGCTGGAGCACATGATATGCCCGATTGGATGCGCGACCCAGAAGAGAAACTTGAGAACCTGAACCAAAATTTGCTCGAAGAGGAAAATTCAACTAAGATAGATGCCGAGAGTTCAGATGAAATCTCTGAAGAATTTCCACCATGGCGTCGCACTACTAATCTTACAGAGAGCGATGAGCGCGAAAATGAATCCAATGAAGATGAAAGTCGCATGATTGATTTGCCATTTGGGTTATTTGATGACTAATCTAAGATTGGAAAAATCCTCTCAACGCCCATGTTAAGCAAAGACCATCCGGTAGCCAGAATCATCCCGAAAAGAAATGGGTGAGGTCCGGCAATGTATAACCCAATTACGGCAATAATTACTAAACCAAAGACCAGCTTAGAATCAATCTTACCAGAGCCATAGGAAAAAATTGTGAATCCAATAACAAAGTGAAGGAGAATGCTGATTCCAGACAAAGTTTCACCATCTCAATTGTTACGAAGATCTGCTAGGACCTTCTCAACTCGATCCATACCTCTTGAGATGTCTTCTCGGCCGATTGTGTATGCAAATCGAAGGTGCCCTTCTCCAGCCTCGCCAAAAGCTGAACCAGGGCTACAAAGAACACCTCCTTCGAGAAGTGCCATTGCAATCTCTTCACTGTTCATTCCAGGTACATCGACCTTAGGAAAGACATAGAAGGCTCCTGTTGGAATATGGCAGGAAACTCCTTCCATTGCGTTTAGCCTTTCACAAATTAGGTCTCTTCTGGCCTTGAATTCTTGACACATTTTTGCAGGATAGTCTGGAGCCTTTTCCATCGCTTCTAAGACTGCATATTGCATAGCATCATTACTACAAGCAGTGACATAATACTGCATCTTTGTTATGTGGCTCATCGCCTCTAAATTTTCAGAGAGAATGTATCCAATTCTCCAACCTGTCATTGCGAAGGTTTTGGAGAAGGAATTGATCATTATGACTTTGTCATAACCTGCTCCAAGGAATGATACGTGTTCACAATCGTAGACTATTCTGTCATAGACTTCATCGGTAATTACCCATAGATCGTTTCGCTCTGCAAAAGCAAGTAATTCATCACGTTCTTTGGGAGTGACATTTCCTCCTGTTGGATTGCTTGGGAAATTATACAAAATCGCCACAGTATTCTCATTTACTCGTTCCTCTAAATCCTTAATCTTCGGAACAAATCCATTCTCAAATCTGCAGGGATAAAGCGAGGCTTGCCCTCCACAAATCACCACATCTGGAGGGTATAATGGGAAGTAGGGTTCAGGAATTAGAACTTCATCACCCGGGTCGACTAGCGCGAGGAAAATATCCAGTAATGCATTTGTTCCACTCATCGTAATGCAGACATTAGTTTCATCCAGTTCTGGAGAAAGATAGTGCCATGTTTCTGCTATCTTTTGCCTCAATTCAGGAAGGCCTGCAGTGGTTGTGTATTTGTTGCGGCCCTCTCGCATGGCTTTTTCGAAAGCGTCTATGGCCAAATCAGGCGGCTGGAAGTCCGGTTCTCCTAAACCAAATTGAACCGAGTCATCGCCGGCCATGTCGAACATACGGCGAACTCCAGTTGGACGTATGCTGTTCGCCCGTTCCGAAAACCGCACCATGACCTACGGAGAACAGAATGAGCATTTGAACTAACACCCTCGAATCCTTCGGATTCGTAGAATAACATCAGAGATTAACATGAATTGTTTTTGATATCAATTTTCAGAATCGAGTAACTCTGCTTCTACAACTTCCTCTATCTCATTTCGATTTCTAATACTGCTAATCATTGTCTCAATCTCATCATCTGAACGCATGCGGATTAGAACCAATGAAGCGACCCAAGCCAATGCAACGATAACAACAATGCCGATTGCGATTGGGGGAATTGCTAGTGATTCTGAAGTACCACCTGTACCCTCGATTTCGAAGAATACCGGTAGTGAATGCATAGCACCTGCGACAGCATGAACCTC